>JBFFNJ010000169.1:0-4939 GCA_041563215.1 Candidatus Deferrimicrobia bacterium
CCGCCTCGCGGCGCCGTCCGTCGTCACCACAACGCTGCCCTTCGAGGGGGGAGTCCTGATAGACCTGATACCGCTCCATGCCGAGGCGGGGGAGGGACGGTTTCTCGCCGTGTGCGTCCGGCAGAAGGAGATAGAGCAGCTCGAGGAGGTCTTCTCAAAGGCCGACTTCCTCCTGGAGCAGGTCGTCCCGGGATTTCTGCTTCTGCTCACCTCCCTGGGAGAAAGGGAAAACGAAAACAAATCGGGCATCTACCTGGACGGCAAGATAGCGGCGAAAGCCAATCTCGACTGGCATGCATCGGGCTCGGTGAGAATCATGCCCCTGGCCCTTGTCGAAGAGGAGTTCAAAGGTGAAAATCGGGACCGGGAGATGGTCATCGACATGTCGGGGAAAAACGGGGTTCCCGGAGAGCCCGGGAAGGAGTGGATCCGGGGAATCAATGACGATCTGGTCGATACCTACCTGAACCACCCCGTGCTGTCCGGTTTCAACCTCATTTCCGCCAAGATCACCGAGTTCAGGGAAAGCACGCAGAAAAGGACGAAAAAGGTCCTCTTCATCGCCTCTGCCCTGCTGCTCTCTTTGTCCCTCATATTTACCATCGAGGGGGCGAAGCACTTCAACAGGAAAAAGGCGGAATCGGTGAGAGGCCTCATGGCAAAGAAGTTTGGCGAGCTCATGAAAGGCGCCACCATGGTGGAACCCGTTTCCCAGCTAAAGGACAAAATTTCCTCCATGGAGGATGACCTTGCCCTCTTTCCCAGCATAGAGACCCCCTTCTACTCCCTCCTCGTTTCCCTCTCGAGCAACGTCAAAGCTGAGGACGGGATCGCGATTCGGGAGATAAACTTCACCCGGGGGAAGCTCACCGTCACCGGTGAAGCTCCCGACCAGGACAGGGTGACGGAACTGAAAAACCGGCTTTCGCGGGAGGGAGACAGGGACGTGGAGATAACCGAGACCGGCCCGTCCGCCACCGAAGGCCTGGTGAAGTTCAAACTGACGATTACGTGAGGCTGAAAAATTGAACCTTTCACAGAGGGAGAGAACGCTGATCAGGTTCGGGATGATTGCCGGGGGGATTATTCTGGTCTTTTCCTTTTACATCTCCCCCTCAATCTCGAAGATCAAGTCTGCCCGCCGGAGTTTCGAGTACAACAGGAAACAGTACGTGGAATTCCAGCCGCTGTCGGAAAAGTACCGTGAATTGAACGACCGTTTGAACGAGGAAAAAAAGGGCATAGGAAAGGCACGGGTTACCCAGGACACCTTCAGGAGCTCATTCTCTAAGATTCTCCGTGAGAGCGGCCTCTCGATCAGCGCCTTCGAGATCCAGTTCGGGGGGTCGAGGGAAAAGGGTGAGTTCCGGGAATTTGTCTTCAACATCGAGGGGAAAGACATCACCTACCGCGAGTTTCTCGAACTGGTGAAGAGGATCGAAGAGGGCAAGGACAGCCTGGTCATCAAGGAGGCGAAAGTTAAGCCGACCTTCGAATCGGACAGGTACCTCAACGTCAGCATGAAGATCTCCGTCATATCGAGTTAGCGCTCTCATTTGAGCCGTTGTCCCCCCGCCAAAGATATCGTAATTAAGGAAAATATTTACCCCAGCAGCCAATCAAAACAGTACCACATTGCACTCCCGAAATCCCCACCCTGCAATCCTTATCGCGGGAAAAATGGTAATTTACGAAAGTTTTTCCCCTATATTGTTACAATTTTGTAATAGTAAAAAAATGAACTCTATCAATATCAAGCACTTAAAAGTGGTACGCGATTTGCCCTATTAGGATTTGATTTTAATATTTATCGTAACTGTATTTTTCTGGAATATGCATAGGTGTGGTTTTTTTCTCGGGGGCGGCGTCAACGCACGTGTTGGAGTAAAAAGGAGGTGGGGAATGGGTAAAAACAGAAAAGCAGCAGCTTTCATCGTTATTTCTCTTATTTTCGTGATTCCCGGTCTATCACGCGCATCTTCGACCCTGTTCGAATCATACATCGCCCATGTTACAGGCTCATACACCGAGGCCGTTGCTATAGGAGACGTGAACGGAGACGGGAGAAACGATGCCGTAGCTACCACATCGTCGTACATGGACACGGAAAACGACCACCAGATCCACGTTTTCCTGCAAAACGAGAGGGGAAAACTCGACCAGCCACGCAAGTACCGGGCGGGAAACGGCCATTCGATTGACATCGGCGATATAAGCGGCGACGGAAAGGAGGATATCGTCGTATCGGCCGAAAACGGCATAGGGGTCTTCCTCCAGCTCGATGACGGGAGGCTCGCCCCCATGACCATCTATCCCTCAAACCACGAAAGCGAGAGCAACGCCTACATGGTACGGATCGGCGATTTCAACAACGACGGGCTTCAGGATGTCGTCTCGATCGATTCGGGAGACGCGTCCAGCGACGTGGACATCTTCTTCCAGAGAACCGATGGGACGCTCAGCCCTCCGGCCACCTTCACACTCGAACACGGCGGAAACAACGACCTGGTCGTCGGGGACGTGAACAGCGACGGGCTCACCGATATCATCGTCATGAGCGGCGGCGGCAACCAGTTTGACAATATCGGGATCCTCCTTCAGAACAGCCTCGGAGGCTTCCTCCTCCCCTACCATTATGACCTGGGAAAGGAAGATGTTACCCTGGGAGCGGCGCTCGGTGACGTGGACGGGGACAAGCTTCCCGACGTTGTCGTCTCTTCCCTCCGGGCGGGCTCATTCGCCTCCATCGGCGTGCTCTACCAAAACGACGTGGGGAAGCTGAACCCCGTGGTCCGCTTCATCCCCTCGCCCCACGTCCCGAACACCCTCGAGATAGCTGACGTCAACTTCGACGGGAAAGACGACGTCCTGGTTGCACTGTGCGGCAAGAACCTCCTCGGCATCTATACCCAGGACGGCGACGGCAACCTGACCCTCAGCCAGACGCTTCCCCTTCCCTACGCAAGCAGCTACAACCCGCACGGTCTGGCCACTGGCGACATAAACGGCGACGGTGCCGTGGACATCACCCTGGCAGATCCCAATCACGGCATGGTCGTCATGTACCACGCTCCCCCGCCCGAACCCCTTCCGGACCTCATTGCATCGTGGAGCGAATTCAGCGTCGATTACGCCGACTCGACGCAGAAAGCAGAAGGGTACCTCCAGGTGGCAAACATTGGCAACAGGGAGGCTGTCGGGGTGCAGATCGACTACTATCTCTCAGAGGACGACCTCCTCGACGGGAATGATATCCTGGTGGGAAAGGAAATTATCCGGTCCCTTCCCCCGGGCAAAACCATCTGGCCCCGGTTCGACTACCGGGCCGAAATCTATCTGCAGGGCGAGTTCATCATCGCCGTCATCGACCCGGAAAACAGGTTGCACGAAAGCAACGAGTCAAACAACCTGACCGAAACCCCGCTTGCCCACCTTGCGGAAAACAGGAACAAAGTTGTTGAGAAAAAAGCTTTCGTCCGGCAGGCGTGCTCCTCAAACTTCTGCAGTAATTATATTAATAATATAAAGGAATATTATCATTAATTTAAAGTAATAGTTAAGCTTATTATACGCGTATTTCTTTTCTTTTGAAGGCTCACTGCGCCTTTACCCTTCCCTTTCTCTTTGCCCTGCAATAAGATATGGTATCTCTTTTGCTTTACCATCCAGAAAACAGAAGGGGGAAGACGATGCATGAGAAGGCCTCCACCAACGCCTACCTTGTCGTAAATCTCTCAGAATCACAGAGGGTCGAGCTTCGATGCAAAAAAGGCGAAGTCCTGATTGGCAGGTCACCGGCGTGCGACCTCATCCTTCCCGAATCCTCCGTGTCGCGGAAACATGCACGGATCGTAGGGACGGAGTTTGGATTTTTTATCGAGGACGTAAGCAAGAACGGAACCTTCATCGATGGCAGGAGAATTACGAAGGAAACGCTTGCGGACAACACTGAAATCAAAATAGGCCCCTACGTGCTTAACTTCATGACATCCTCCCTGGACACGGAAAAACAGGATGAACGGCCAACTGTCCCCCTTAACGATACGGCGTCGATACCGCATGGCCGAAAGGCGAATAAGATCCGCAGGGCCTCCGCAATCGACCCTTCAGAAATCGGCTTGATTGGAAACAGCAAAGAGATCCTCGAGCTCTTCGCTTTGATGAAAAAGGTGGCGGAAACCGACTTTCCTGTTTTGATAATCGGTGAGACGGGCACAGGCAAAGAGCTCGTTGCTAGAGGGATTCATCTTATGAGCACGAGAAGAGCACACTCGTTTGTTGCCGTCAACTGCAGTGCCATCGCACCGGGCCTCACAGAATCCGAGCTCTTCGGACACGAAAAAGGCGCGTTCACGGGGGCGCTGAGCGAAAGAAAGGGCGCCTTTGAAATCGCCCAGGGTGGCACCCTGTTTCTCGATGAAGTTGGGGATATGTCCAAAGACGTTCAGCCCAAGTTGCTACGGGCACTCGAAGAGTCAGAGATAAAAAGGGTTGGAGGAACCCACTCGGTGAGTGTAAATATCCGAATCATTGCTGCAACCAACCGCGACCTGAGGGAAGAGACGGCTGAAAAAATGTTCAGAAAAGACCTCTTTTACCGCTTGAACTCCTTCCCCATTTCCATCCCTCCCCTTCGGGAGAGAAGCCAAGACGTAAAGCTTCTGGCGGATTACTTTCTCCTTTCATATGCACAAAAATACGGAAAGAGAAAGGCTTTCACGGATGAAGCCCTCGATGTCCTCGCAAAATACCCCTGGCCGGGAAACGTGAGAGAACTGAAAAATGTCATCAACAGGGCTGCCGTTCTGACGCAGGAGGACGAGATCTCTTCGTACACCATAAAGGAGCTTTTAAGCGTGGAATCTCATTCAATCCAATCACCGGGGGATCCCCCAGTCCCCCGGGCTACGTGTCGGAAAATTGAGCTCGCGGAAAGGGA
>JBFFNJ010000170.1:0-4906 GCA_041563215.1 Candidatus Deferrimicrobia bacterium
CGAGTGCAATCGAGGCGCTCGAGATCGAATTGTGTGAAGAGGGAGAGCTCACGCGGAAAGATAATTACCTGGAACGTCAAGCGCCATGACGCACGTTCACGGTTCCTGGCTCATGGACAGTTCATCGTTCCGGGCCTGAAATTCAAACGGGTCACCCCATCAGAATTTCTCGGGCGATCTTTTTTCCGCCGTCGGTCATGAATCGCGTATCTATTATCTCCTCCATTGCCTTTCCCGATGCCCGGTTCTCTGCATCCTTCAGGTTCACGATCATGTCGGCATCCCAGATGCAGGCAAATTCCCTGGTAGTCACTCTGCCGGGAGTGTGGTGGCTGGCTATGATCTCTTTCACGGACGAAATTGTCGCCTCATCGAACCCGAGACGCACAAGAATCTCCTCCGCGATAGGCGGGCCGAGCTCTTCCTGATAGGCAGCCCGGGAGCTCCCGTGGAGCTTTTCGGCGGGCTTTATGCCCACGTCGTGAAGCAGGGCAGCCAGGGCAACTACGTCCCTTTCTCCCCCCTCGACTTCGTTTATCCTCAGGGAAAGAGTGTAGACTTGCTTTGCATGCTGGATTCTTCTTTCATCGTCTCCGAAAAATTCTTCGAGCGCTTCTACGACCCTCTGGTACACGAACGGTAATCCCTCCTCGAAAGACAAAAAGTCGGGCAAACCCGGAACAGCAAATCCCTTTGCGGTATGCTCCCGTGCCGGGGAAGGAAAAGGCGAGGGGACAGACGGAGGACGCACGTTTAGAAACCTGCACTCCCCGCGCCGAAACGCTTCATCGCCCAAGCTACTTGGCGAAATAGGCGGTCCTGAACTTCTCCAGCAGCTCTCTCATCTTTTCGACGTTTGCCAGGTCGGTGGTCTGCTTTGCCTTCATGGCACAGATGAGAAGCTCGTGGAGCAGAGATATCTTCTCCACATATTTTTCGTGGTCCGGGCCCCCCGCAGTCTCCGGCGGCTTAACCCTCTGGGTCATGAAGTACTGGTAGACCGTATCCTGAATCCTGACGGCATGCTCATCCTTGTTCTTCACCCAGCGAACGATCTGGTTGTAATTCTTATCTTTCTGACCCGACAGCGCGTGGATCTCGTTAATCCCCTTCTCGATAGTCGTTATATCCTCGACGATCAGCTTGAATCTCGTCTCGTCATCGTAAATGCCGCAGGGTATCTCACAGTGTGCGAGAACGGGAAGCGCCATCAACGCAACCGACAGGACCAGAAGCAAATCTAAAATGATCTTTTCCATCACAATCCTCCTCTTTTTCATTCTTTTCCGGAATGCCGCAGCACGTATCAGAAATATGATGTGGTTTAAGGCAGATTGGTTTTACGCCGTCCCTTTTTAACTATACCCTTCATCCCCCGGCGCTGCCAGTGTAAATCGTCACGATACCGAAGGTAAGGTCCTGCGATGCCACGTTGATAAAACCGGACCGTGCGATCATGCTCTTGAAATCCTCCTGCTCCGGAAATTCGAGCACAGACTCTGTCAGATAGGCATAGGCGCTCCTGTCGGAGAAGATTCCCGCAAGGCGCGGCAAAAGGGTTTGAAAGTAAAAGAGATATGCTTTTCTCATGCGGGGGTTTTTCGGGAGGGAAAACTCGAGTATCACGAGGGTGCCGCCACCCTTCAGCACTCTCGCCATCTCCCGGAGCGACCGCTCCCTCTCCACCACGTTTCTTATCCCGAAGGCGATCATGATCGAATCGAAAACAGCGTCCCCGAAGGGGAGAGACTCCCCGGCACAGGTGACGAAGCGGAATTGCCCGGAAACGTTTTCCCCCTCGACTTTCTTCCTGGCCTCCTGGAGCATCCGGTGAGATATGTCGGCGCCGATGACGAACGCACCTCCTACCTGCCGGGCCAACTCGAGTCCCATATCGGCGGTTCCGCAGGCAAGGTCGAGGTGAACGCCGCCCTCCCTCTTTTCAACCTTGCCAACCGCACTTCTTCGCCACGAAGCGTCCTGCCCGAAGCTAAGGAGACTGTTCAGGAAGTCGTACCGCTTCGCTATGGCCGAGAACATATCCCGTATCTGCCTGTTTTTATTGCCTAACCTGTACATATCCCCCGGAAACGAGAAAGCGATCCCTTGATAAAATCTAGATTTTACTCCACTCTATACCAATAGTACATCGAAACAGCCAGGAGGGAGGCCAGAGAATGGAAAGGATCGTGGCGCTCGTCGGAAGTCCGAGAAAACCCGGCAACTGTGAGCTCGCGGCGAGATACGTGGCATGGGAAGCCGGGTGTGATGAGGTTGAGCTGGTGATGCTCAACTCGAAGAACATACTCCCCTGCAGGGCCTGCTACCGCTGCCTCGAGGGGACATGCCCCCTCGAGGACGACTACGGGTGGATCGTGGACAGGATCATCGCCGCCGGGGCCGTAATCATCTCCGTTCCGTCCTATTTTTTCGGCCCGAATGCGTCGGCCAAGAGATTCCTCGACCGGTGCCTGCAGCTCTATGCCCTCTACGACCAAATACTCGGAAAGCCGGCTGTCGGTATCTGCATCGCAGGGATGAAGTTCGGCGAGGGCTATACGAAGCTCGGCGTGGAAAACATGATGCTCAGGATGGGACTGCAAAACAGGGGTGCGGAAATCATCTACGGGGCACTTCCCGGCGAAATATTCACCGTCGACGGAAACATCGAGGTTTTAAAGAATCTGGGAAAAAGCCTGACCGGGCAGGGGAGAGAAGAAGCGAAGGGAGACAAAGGCGGATGCTTTTGTGCTTCCTGCGGCCATACCCACTTCAGCCTCACCGGAAGAAACAGCGCAACGTGCCTTCTTTGCGGGACACGACACAGCAGCGCCGGGGAGGTCGTCCTTGAAAGATTAGACGGTACGGGCGTCAGGCTCGGGTCCATGAAGGAGATCGTCGAGCACCGCGAATGGTTGATCGGCATGAAGAAGCGCTACGGGGAAATGCGGGGGGAGCTTAAAAAGGTGATTGGTGAATACCAGAGGCCGGGGAGGGAGGTATAAAAAACAGTTCAGAGTTTAGAGTTCATAGTTTAGAGTTCATAGTTTAGAGTTTGGGGTTCAGCTTAATAAAATTCGGGAGGGTGAGATGAAGAAAAGCGTGGTCTTGTTTCTCGCAGCGATCGTTTTCTCCTCTTTTAGCAATCCTGCGCTCTGTGGCGACCCGCCTGTCAGCGATGCAACTGCAGACTGCCTGGCCTGCCACGAGGAAGCGACACCCGGCATCGTGGCCGACTGGAAAAAAAGCCTCCATGCACAGGTCACTCCCGCTAAGGGGTTGAAGAAAAAAGAGCTCGAAAAAAGAATTTCTGCGGCAGATGTCCCCGATAACCTGAAAGAAACGGTGGTGGGATGCGCCGAATGCCACACGATGAACCCGGAAAAGCACGAAGACACCTTCGATCACAACGGCTACAGCGTTCACGTCGTCGTCTCGCCGCCCGATTGCTCCACCTGCCATCCCGTGGAGGTAACGGAGTATGGAAAAAACATCATGGCCAACGCCTACGGTAACCTCGTCAATAACCCCGTGTACCACGACCTCGCGGACCAGGTAAACGGCATCCAGACCTTCTCGGACATGAAGACGACGCTGACGAAACAGGGCGAGGAGACCCTCGCCGACTCGTGTCTCTTCTGTCACGGCACCGTCGTTAAAGTCAGAGGCACGCGGAAAAGGGACACGGTCATGGGAGAGATGGAATTTCCCGTCCTCTCCGGATGGCCGAACCAGGGCGTGGGCAGGATAAATCCCGACGGTTCGAAAGGCGCCTGCACGCCCTGCCACACCAGGCATCAATTCTCATCGGAAATGGCCAGGAAGCCCTACACCTGCTCCACCTGCCACAAAGGGCCCGACGTGCCCGCCTACAAAGTCTACTCGGTCAGCAAGCACGGGAACATCTTCGACGCCTCTTCGAAAGAGTGGAACTTCAGCAACGTCCCGTGGGTTCCGGGAAGGGACTTTACCGCACCCACCTGTGCCGTCTGCCACATAAGCCTGCTGACAACAGAGGACGGTGAGGTTGTCGTCAGGAGAACACACCGGATGAATGACCGGCTTCCCTTTCGTCTCTTCGGCCTGATCTACGCCCACCCCCATCCCGAATCGGCGGACACGACCATCATAAAAAACAAGCAGGGGCTTCCCCTCCCGACCGAGCTCACCGGGGAGCCCGTATCATCGTTTCTGATAGACGGAAAGGAGATGGAAAGAAGGCAGAAGGAGATGGAGAAGGTGTGCGCCCCCTGCCACAGCTACGAGTGGGTGGAGGGGCACTTCGCGAGGCTGAAAAATACGATCAAAACGACCAACGAGATGACACGCACGGCAACGGACATTCTTCTAACGGCATGGGAGAAGGAAGCGGCACTCGGACTCGACCGGGGCGACAGTATCTTCAACGAGGAAATAGAAAAGATGTGGGTCAAACAGTGGCTCTTTTACGCAAACTCCACACGATTCGCCTCCGCCATGGGGGGAGCAGATTACGGCGTTTTCGATAACGGCCGCTGGTTCATGTCGGAAAACATCCAGCTGATGAAAGACTGGCTCGAATTCAAATTGGAGAAGGATTGAGTGGACGGGGAGGTCCCCGGCCGGAGGACAACCCTGTCAATCGGCCGAGATAAGGATGATGAGCACCCCGCTTTGAAACTCGGGGCCCCCGACGATGACGATCGACCCCCGCTCCATTTTGAGGGCGGTCTTGACCAGGCTGCTCTGCACGCCTCCGATCATCACGTCGAGCCTCACCACATCGCCGGAGGCATCCACGGGTACGATGTGCATGTTCCTGTTTCCGGGTATGGAAAACCGGGCGGTCTCGCCCTTTTGCGCCTGCTTTTTTGCCCTCGATATGATCTCGAAAGAGCTGTAGTTGAAGAGCCGAACGAGCTTTTCC
>JBFFNJ010000171.1:0-4882 GCA_041563215.1 Candidatus Deferrimicrobia bacterium
AAACGCGACAGGGAGGTTTACTTCCGGGCGGACAGGGGAGTTTCGTACGGCCTCGTGGTGAAAGTGATCGCCGAAATAAAGAACGCCGGCATCGAGAAACTCGGGATGGTGACCGAGCCTCTCGAGAGGTGATAAATGTGAGTGTTTTTGCCGGAGAGGTTTTGCAGAAAGACTTCAGAAAAATGCTCACCGTTTCCCTCGTTTTCCACCTGCTCATATTCCTTCCCCTCTTTGTCGTGTCCATGAAGCGGAGCACGATAATCATCTACTCTCCCGTATACACGGTGGACCTCGTCGAGGCGCCGTCGAAGAAAAAGAGGGCAGGCTCCGGGGCAACAGCCGCAAAAAGATCCGAGGCGACAAAAAAGAAGGCAAAGACGCAGCAGAGGAAAAAGGAGATGGAGGCCCTGCAGAAGAAACTGGCAACGCTTCAGAAGAGAAAGGTGATGGACGAGCAGCGGGCCATGGCTGAGCTGCAGGCCAGGGTGGAGGCATTGAGGGCGAAGAAGAGCAAGGAGATTCTCGACGAGCGGGTCAAGAAGATAGAGGAGAACCTGAAGGAGCGGGAGAAGACGGAGAAGCTGATAGAGGATATCCAGAAAAAGATAGCCGCTCTCAAGGTGTCAAGAGACAGCGGCGGAAAAGAGGCACCGGGGGGAGAGAGGGAGAAAAAAGCCTGGGGGGGGATGTCGGGGAGGGAAACGCTCCTCATGTCCCCGGAGGTGAAAGCCTACCTCAATGCCCTGGACGAGACGGTGAGGAGCGCGTGGAGTGTCCCGCGGGCATTGCTGGACAACCGGGAGGACCTCATGGTCCAGCTCAAGATCACCATCGAGGAGGATGGCGGCGTCTCGTCGATAATCGTCGAGAGGCCGTCGGGAAAGAGGCTTTTCGACGAATCGGTTCTCCGGGCAATCAACAAGGCCGCTCCCCTTCCCGTCCCACCCGAGCCTCTGAGGGAGGGCAAGGATTACTATGACGTCGGTTTCAGGTTCCACTACTTCCCGGGGAATCGCAATGAAGGATAGAGGGCGCGTCAGGGCACTGCCGTCCGTCCCGACGGTTCTTTTCGTGTTTCTCTTCACCCTTCTTTTTCCCGCCATGTCCCGCGGGATCATCTACATCGACATAAACTCCCCCTCGGGAATAAGGATCCCGATCGCCGTCCCCGAACTGTACGCGGAAAACGAGGCGGGCCAGGGACTCAACCGCAAGATCGCGGAGGTCATCGCCACCGACCTTAAGATCTCCAATATCTTCAGCGTGGTCAATCCCGGTGCGTACCTTGAAAGGATCACCGAGCTAAGTTTCGAGGCGGCGGGGATATCCTTCTCCGACTGGAAGATGATCGGGGCAGACTCCCTCGTCGTGGGAAGGGTAAGTGCCAATGACGATAAGCTCTTTGCGGAGCTGCGCCTCTACGATGTTTCCACGGGAAAGATGCTTACCGGCAAGCGGTACTCGGGCCCTTCACTCCGATACGACATGATAGCCCACAAGTTTGCTAACGAGATCCTTTACCAGTACACGGGTGTCTACGGGGTGTTCGACACCGAGGTGGCATTTGCGGCGAAGAAGGGTAAGGGAAAGGAGATATTCATCGTTGACCTTTCCGGGGAAAAGGTGCGGCAGGTCACGGGGAATGGCTCCATCAACATGTTTCCCCGGTGGTCACCCGATGGATACAAGATCGCCTACCTCTCCTACAGGAAGAAAAATCCCTATGTCTTTTTGAGGAACTTTCTGTCCGGTTCGGACAGGCTCCTTTTCCGTTACGGCGGGTTCAAGTCTCCCGGCAGCTTTTCTCCCGACGGATCCTCCCTTTTCCTCTCTATTAGCGTGAAGGGCAATGCCGATATATTCAAGTTTTTCCTCGAGGATGAGAAGCTGACGAAGGTCGTCTCCAACCACAGCATCGATGTTTCCCCCTCCGTTGCGCCCGGCGAGGACAAGATCGCCTTCGTTTCCGACAGGACGGGGTACCCCCAGATCTACGTGAAGGAGCTGCCCCGCGGCCCCGAAAGAAGGGTGTCCTTCGCGGGGTATTACAGCACGTCACCGACCTGGTCCCCCGCTGGAGACCGGATAGCCTTCGCCTCCATGAATGAGGGAAAATTCTCCATTTATACGGTAAAACCCGATGGTTCCGACCTGCGGCAGATCGTCTTCGCCGACGGCAGCTGCGAGGATCCCTCCTTTTCCCCCGACGGCAGATATATTGTTTACATTTACCGGAAAAGCGGATATTCTGAGATGCGAATAGTCAACGTGACCGGCTTTGGTGACCGGCTCCTTTTGAAGGGCATGGAAGATATGAGTTCTCCATCATGGTCTCCCAGAAGGTAGGGCAAAAGAAAACAGGGAGGTACTATCTATGAGGGAAAGGCTACGGGTTTTCGGATTGTTGCTCGCACTTTTGCTGATCGCCGCATTGACCGTATCGTGTGGCAAGAAGGCCACGGTAAAAGGGGAGGGCGAGGAGGTAACCGCTGAAAAAACGGAACAACCGACCGAGATCAAGGAAGAGGTGGTTTCGATACCGGAAAAGGTGACGGAGGAGACGGTTGTCGCAAAGGCTGAAGAGGTGACCGAGATTACCTTTGAAAATATCCAATTCGACTTTGACAAGTATTTCATACGGGAAGACGCACGGCCGACCCTGGAAAAACTCGGAGCATATATGGCGGATAATCCCGACGTCAATGTCCTCATAGAGGGCCACTGCGACGAGAGGGGAACCAACGAGTACAACTTCGCCCTCGGCGAGAGGAGGTCGCAGGCGGCGATGGACTACCTCGTGAACCTGGCCGTCGATGCCGGCCGCATCAAGACGATAAGCTACGGGGAGGAGCGGCCCCTCGATCCGGGACACAGCGAGGCAAGCTGGGCTCAGAACAGGAGAGCTCAATTTGTGATCCTGAAGTAGCCGGGCAGGTGTGATGGTATCGAAACGCAAGGTATCCTTACTTGCCATAATTATATTCCCCTTCATGGTGGGGTGTGGTGCCTACATAAGCCCCGACCTCATTTACAAGCTCCAGGACGACGTGCGCGAGGTGAAGAAGGAAGTGTCTGAGCTGAAAGGGGAGGGGGGCACGGAGGGTGCCGCAGCCACGTCGGGCGATGCGGAGCTTCAGCTCCGGAAGGAAATAGCGAGCATCAAGGCCGATATGGAATCGCTGCGGGGAGAGATAAGCACGTTCCAGGGTTTCATCGACGAGACGAAGTACCAGATGAAGCAGGACCAGCTGATAGTCGAGGAGAAGTTACGGGAGAGCGAAAGAAGGCTCCTCGAGCTGGAGAGAAAGCTGGGAGCGTCAAAAGGCCCGGAATCAAGAACGCAAGAAGGCGTGAGCCCCCCGCCGCAGGTCGCCCCGCCACCGACGGTGGTGCCCCCGCGAAAAGAAAAGGAGCGAGTGGAGCAGGTATCCATCCCGAAGCAGGAAGTTCCCGCGCCGAGCAAGAGCGCCGTGAAGACCCCGGAAGACCTCTACGATTACGGCCTTGGCCTCATCAAGGCGAACAAGTTCGGCGAGGCGAGGAAATCCCTCGACGAGTTTGCCAATTCCTACCCGGATCACCGGCTCATGCCGAACGTCTACTACTGGAGGGGGGAAACGTTTTATGCCGAGAAGGATTTCGAATCGGCTGCCATAACCTTCCAGGAGGTGATAGACCGGTTTCCCGACTCTCCGAAAGCACCCGACTCGCTCTACAAGCAGGGGCTATGTTTTTTCAACATGCGCGATCCGATCAGCGCACGGGCTGCATTTAACCTTCTTCTGTCGAAGTATCCCGCCTCAAATGCAGCCGGCAAGGCAAAGATCAAGCTGAACGAGCTGGACGAAAAGGGAGGGTGATGAGCAAAAACTTCGTCCTCGACACCAACGTCCTGCTTCACGACCCCTATTCTCTTTTCAAGTTCCACGAAAATACCCTGGTTGTTCCCATTACCGTCATAGAAGAGCTGGACAAGTTCAAAAAAGACCTGAACATGGTGGGGAGGAATGCGCGGGTAGCCCTCAGAATCATCGATTCCTTCCGCAGCGCGGGGTCCCTGGCAGAAGGGGTCCGGATAGAGTCCAACGGGGGATCCATAAAGGTGGTTTTCGACGGGGAAGGCGAGAGGCTGATCCCGAAAGAGCTGCGGGGGAGCAAGGAAGACAACGAGATCCTGGCCGTTGCCCTCGGCGTCCGCGAGAGGGACAAGAGCGTTCCCGTGATCCTCGTGTCGAAGGACACGAACCTGCGGATCAAAGCCGATGCCCTGGGCATAAAGGCGGAGGACTTCGAGAGTGACAGGATAGGGAGCATCGAGGAGCTCTACGATGGCTTCATCGAGGTCTCCGTTACGAAGGATAAGATCGATGCCCTCTTCCGGGATTTATCCATCACTTTTCCCGACCTCGAGCTCTATCCGAATCAGTGCGTCCTGCTGAAAGAGCAGGGTACGGGGGCTTCCGCCCTCGGCATATTCGACAGGAAAGAGGGCATTGTCAAGCTGGTTCCCCCCTTAAAAGAGGGCGTCTGGGGGATCAAGCCCCGGAACAAGGAGCAGCATTTCGCCCTGGCCCTGCTCCTCGATGACTCGATCAAGCTCGTGACCCTTCCGGGCAAAGCGGGGACGGGCAAGACGCTGATCGCCCTGGCCGCGGGGCTGAGGGCGGTTTCCGACGAACGGGCGTACAGCCGCCTCCTCGTTTCCCGGCCCGTGTTCCCCCTGGGAAAGGACATCGGGTTCCTCCCGGGAGACGTGGAGGAGAAGCTCAAGCCCTGGATGCAGCCCATTTTCGACAACATCGAGTACCTTTTCGGCATGGACAGGTCCCGGAAGAGGCAGGGCATCCGGGGGTACCAGGAGCTGATCAACCTCGGAATCCTG
>JBFFNJ010000172.1:0-4873 GCA_041563215.1 Candidatus Deferrimicrobia bacterium
CATCCTCCTCCGATATCCAATTTTGAATACTCTCCAAGATCAACAACCGTAAATGCTGGTGGCGGGTCAATCAAAATAACCGGATCAATAAATTTTCATGATTCGGGTGGGGACGTGTCTTCCATTCGTTTAACGACTTTCGATTCTGCTTACAATGTGACAAATGATTTGACCACTCCAATCTCCGGCGTGGCAGGTGCTCTCTCGGGAACGATATCCCTGCAAGTCACCGTACGTACAACACCAGCGGATGTATATCGTTATGAAATTTACATCTCGGATTCGCAAGGGATCAAGTCAAATACGCTCGTAGGATACTTTCCTATAACCCTTCCCCCCTCCTCCAATCCCACCGTGCTTATTTAAGGTTATTCGATCTCTCTTGTGGCAACCGGATTGGGAGCGACAACGGGGGTAACGACCGGGCCTACTGGAGATATCTTCGTTGCAGACAACCAGGGAGGAAGGATACTGAAGGTCGATCCCATCACCCATGCGACCAGTGATCCCCCCCTGCTTGCCATCGCATCCCGGTAGCTCTTTTCAAAAAATAGCGCCGACTTCGGAAGGTGGTTTATGAAATAGCAAGGGGAACCTTGCGGGGGCCATTCTCCCCCACGAACATTCTTTGGGCCCCAAGTTGCTCGGTTAGAGGATTTCTCCGACCACGGGAATTGTCAGTTCCGGAACGTCTTCGTCATTCGTCCGAACGCGGATCACACCGCCGATTTTTCCTTTCGTCAACTTTTCTTTTCTCGGGACAATGTCCAGTCGGTAGGTATCGCTCCCGCTCGCCGGAGTCTGCGAGACTTTGAGGAAGGGGAGATCATGTTCAACCTGGATCTTAAAATCTTTCGCCTCCCGATGCTTGACGAGCACCGTTTGGGATAGGACCCGTTCCATACCGGCCACTTTTTCCAAATCCTCAAGACGGATGGTTCCAAGATCGATTTCCTCGGGAAAGGCATAGACCTCATTCTTTACGTAGTTGTTCACGACAATTTTCAATCGGGGGATTTTTTCGTTGTTCGTGGACAACCAGAGGATTTCTTTGTATTTCCCGGGAGAGGCATGCGGGTTCGACCGGACCGAGAGCCGATACTCCATGTTTTCCCGGATAGTTTGCAACTCCGCGTGGAAAGATTCCCCTTCGGACCGAACTTCCTTTATGAAAAGCGGTTCGATGTCGTTGTTCACGATGGACAGGGACCGCTCCGCCGATTCGCCCCGGAACGAAGTCAGGAAAACGGCGGAATAGGGAAGAACATCGATCGGATCACTTACCCTTCCCTTCATCACGAAAACGATCTTCGGATTTTCCGGATCGTTGGTGGAAAGAATTACCCCTGTCCGAAATTCGCCCCCAACCCGGACCGTTTCGAAAGTAACCGTGATCTTCCCCTCCCCCCCCGGCGGAATCGTCTTCAATACTCGAACGGTGGTGAACCGCTCCATCAACTCCACATTTTCAATGACCAGGTCTTCCGTTCCTTCGTTCTTGATCGTAAAAACATGAATGACGGACGCCCCCCTCGGCACCGAGCCGAAATCGTATTCGCTTTCCTTTACCATGGCCTTCGGCCCCCCGGCGAGAGCAGTAGCCCCGAATGGAAGGAAAAGCGGGAGAAGGAAGAAAACCAGCGTGACGACACAATCGACGAACGGTGGGCGATCGGTCCGGTTAGTTCGAGTAGGCGTGCGACGGTGAATGCGCATAGGGAATAAGACGATAGGGGACGGGAATGATGGGTCCCGCCCCCATCGAAACGATGTCAGTCCGTAATAGGGTAGAACCGAAGTTGCGCCAGCCGGAGACCGTAATTGTCGTAGTCCCAGAAAAAGCCGAAAAACGGATCTTCGAAGAGTCCCACACGCTCAAGATTCCCATCCTCATCCACATCCGCCAGGACCGTTGTCAACTCCTTGGTGACTCTCTCGAAGGAAGATTTTTTCCCGCGCCGCCAAACTTGAACCGTCTCCATGGAGCAGATGAACTCGGGATCGTACTCGAGGGTATCAGGGTTGTCCTGCTGCATGCACGTGGTGATATCTGCATGCCCACCCGGCTTCCCGAGTCCCCTCACGAAGACCTGATACTCCTGGAACGTCGGATCGTTTGTCAGGCATTCCGGGTCGTTCGAGGGGCAAGTGAAGGGATTGGCGGGCAGTCGGAACGTCGCACCGTCCCCATCGCACGCGTTCCCGTCGAGGACCGCAAAATCCTCCCCCTCCGTCAGGAAGATCTTGTTCCTCTTGTCCAACTGCGTCGTGGGAGTCCAATTTCGCGGTGTACCATCGCGGTAGTTCAGCAGGACGAAAATGGTGTGCCTGTTGCTGCCCTTCAAATCGTCGCCCGGGCAATTATCTTTCCCGAGGATGTTCAGATTGTAATGCGAGCCCGAGGGCGCACCATTCCCGTTCATGCCATTTCCTGCAAATGAGGGAACTGCCATAAAAGCAACCAGTATGACCGGGATGAATCCATGATAGGTTCTTCTCATCCTTCCCTCCTTTGTAATTTCCAGCGAAAGTTTGAAACCCCTACTCCATCACCAGATATTGACAAATCTTCCGGAATCACCCCCTTCCTTGGGAACGAACATCGATTCTTTTTTTGAGAAATGAGAGCAAACTTTATGCCATCAAAAAACCACTGTCTTATCAGAAAGTTGCTATACCAGGGCAAATTTCATCAAACGAGATTTAGAGAAATACCGGCATTTCTTCCACCCGAGATTTCTGTTTTGTAACAATCTTTGCATTTTATTATTCGGATTCTCCCGCGTTTCGTGCTGGAAGCGACCATCCCTCGGAGTTCACTGAGAAGGAATTTGCTTTTTCCCGGGCCGGTCAAAAGGGGCGTCTATCCCCTTCCGGCCGGGTCTTTGGTCCTGCGGTTCTTTTCCCGCGCCGCCGGTCAGGAAACGAGATTGGAGAAGGGAGGGGGCCTTTCGGCTCTGCGGATAGGATGCGGAAGTTGCGCTACGTTTGCCGCGAATCGGCGATCTCTGCAAGGATATGTGTTCGGATGGACCACCGATGAGACGGCGTCCTTCCGGGTGCTGGACGCCTTCGTGGCCGCCGAAGCAGCTTCACTCTAATTACAATAAGACCGTCTGCAGGTCGACCAACAACAGGATACGGGCAACAATTATTTATTGTCCCCCAATCCCATCTCATCCAATATCGATTTTTCCTGCTCCTCCGTTAACCAACCCTTCTCCCGGAAGATCATCCCGAGAAGGCGGTGCGGTCTTCCTGATAAGTTGTCCTCTACCTGCTCTGCGAGGACTTGTTGGATCTGTTCTCTCGTCACATACCTTCGATGGTAAGCGATGGTCCCAAAGCGAACATATTCAAAAACCGGGTTTATCGTTTGATCGTCTTTACCCATGCGTCCTCCTGGATGTCCTAAATTGACCTGCCCTACCTGATTGGTCCTCCCATATTTTAGTGTAAAAGCACTCCCGGAGTCTGCATCGAAAGATCACGATTCACCGACCAGGCGATTGCCTCAGGGGGCCGGGGCTCGTCACAACGCTTCTCTTTGAACTGCTCCGCGTACGACACGATTTACAAGGAAAGATATTTGTGAGGGGTGATGAGGGGAAGATGGCCTCCCACGCCATCGCCAGCCACAGGGCAAATACGGGGGCCTGATAGGCATCTCAAGCGCCTCAATGCTCTTTTGTATGTCGAATCGAGGAATGCGTGAAGGAATCGGGGGCCAGATTCAGAGAAGGTTTCCCTTCGCGTTGTCGGTTAAATTATCTCGAATTGTTTGCCGATAATAACCTAAGGGTCTTACTGGAATGAGGGGCAAACATTGCTGGTTTGCAAAATCGGCATGAAGATGTCCTTACCACACCTATTAAATGAGAAGGGGTGAACTGATTATGAGCGTACCGTTAAATTCTTTTCAGCCGGAACTTAGGGACCTTGAGAAGTCCACACTTAACCAAATGCATGCCGCCATTCACCAAAAAGACATGAGGAATTCGGATAGGTTGTTGATTTTTTCCCACCTCATTGATCGGTATATCGAAACGCGGACAAAAATCATCATGAAAATCAATGAAGAAGGAGGGGAACAGATACCAGAATGATTAGTACTTCCCATCATAGGAATAGGGAAATCGTGGGGGGTGCACGACGCCGGAACTAAGCGGAGGATGGGAGGCGTAACGGATTCTCAGCAGCACCGATCGCGGGGATGTCCTGTAAAGTTGAAACATGCCAGAACGGAACATTACGCGGCATGTCGTTTCCCTCACGGCTCTCTCCTAATTTTCTGCTCTACCCGCTCCCTATCGCCTGATATGATGTACGGTGAAAGTGACCTCCTTGACGGAGGGGAACCATGTATGCGCTCCTTTTCCTCTTTCTGTTTGCCGCTTTGATGTTTTTTCTTTACAGGTACGGTAGAAAGAACAAACCAACGAAGTTTCCCCGGAAAGACCTTCTTCTCGGATACGACTCGTTCTCGAAAGGTTCCCCCTGGAGCTCATCCTCCATGACCAAGGGAACCGGGGAGAAACCGTTAAAGGTGGTCGGGGAATCCCACGATCAGGACGCACTTGAGGAGATATTTCGCCCCCGCACCGATGAGGGTGTAGAAAAAAAGTCTATTGGAACGATATTAGTCGAGGACGACAACCCCGAAGAATAACCTCGCTGTGAGGCTCGACTTTCCACTATACGATTCAAGTAAATGAGAGCGGCCCCCTGACCCTCTCCCCTGAAATCGGTCCGGTTTGCCGTTATGCTCTTAGACCGAGTTCGAGGAGGAGGGAGCCATGTCGAAGGTGTGCGAGAGGCTTGGGGTGTCGGAGCGTCGGGCCTGTCGAGTCCTGGGTCAGCACCGCTCGACCCA
>JBFFNJ010000173.1:0-4811 GCA_041563215.1 Candidatus Deferrimicrobia bacterium
CCATTTTTATTATAAACGAAATATATTATCGTTCAACGTTCCCTGTTCAGAAATTGTTGTCCAGAGTCCCGTGTCCCGAGAAACCAGTTTCGAGTTTAGAGTTTCGTGTTAAACATTATCGTTCAGGAAATCTCAACATCTGTTTTTCCCGGGTGTTCATTCCGCATTCCGAAATACGCACTCCGCATTGCCGTCATGTACGAAGATAGGAGTCGAAAGTCGAGAGGAGGGAGCAGAAAGTCGAATAACAACCATTCTCCCCTATCTACTCTCTTCCTACGCCTATCGGGATTTGAACTCGAAACGCTGAACTCTGAACTGTTTTTATTCCGCATTCCGAATTCCGCATTCCGCATTACCATTCTCTCAGTGTATCCGGTAGCACCGTGCTCTATCGGCAAGATGGTAGTCCAGGGTACCGGTTCCCGTGTCCCGGGGAAATTATTGCCCCGGTTTGCACGATCAAACAATCGTGCCATGCGTTGAAATGAACCCATATTGGTTTAACCTCTTGACAATTAATGATCGATTCTGAATTAATAACAAAGCATTTTACATCAACTATTATGCCCGGATTTTTTGTTTTTCTCGGGACAGGAGACTCGAGACACGGGATTACCATCACCTGTATAATTTATCGAGGACGTGGATGCTCGGCAGGGAAATGAGGGAATAGCCTATGCAACCCGACAGCGTTGAGATAAAGAACAGGAACAGGCGAAGGGGTAAGATCGCCCTTGTCATCTTTTCGATTCTTCTTATCTCCGGCTCCATCATCGGATATTTCGTATACCAGTTCCGCAAGACCCACATCAAAACCGACGACGCCTTCATAGAGGGCACGGTGTACACCATCTCCCCCCGGGTCGCGGGAACGGTCCTCGAGGTGCTGGTCGCTGACAACGAGCACGTGGATAAAGGCGACGTCCTGGTCAAGGTCGACCCGGAACCTTACGAGGTCATGCTTGCCGAGGAGGAGGCGAAGCTCGTCTCGGAGGAGAAGCGGCTGGTGCAGACGACGAAGGCGGTTTCCGCTGCGCGGGCGGACGTAAAGCTCGCGGCTGCGGAGCTTTCCCAGGCAAAAATCGATTTCGACCGGGCGGAGAGCCTCCTGAAATCGGAGGCCATTCCCCGGAGCGAATTCGACAAGACAAAGACGGCACTTCAGATCGCAGGCGCTGCAAAGGAGGCGAAGGAAGCGAGTCTCGCCTCCCTCGCGTCTTCTCTCGAGACCATAAAGGCGGCTATAAAGAGCGCCGAAGCTTCCGTTGAAAACGCGCGGCTGAACCTCAGGTACACCTCCTTAGTCTCCCCGGGGGGCGGGTACGTTACCAGGAAGAACGTCGAGGTGGGGAACTATATCACCGTTGGCCAGCCGGTGATGGCGCTTGTCGCAAACGGAGAGCTGTGGGTCGTGGCAAATTACAAGGAGACCCAGATCGAGCACATGCGGGTTTCCGATCCCGTCGAAATCATGGTGGACACCTATAAGGGGAGAAAGCTTCACGGAAGGATAGAGAGCTTCATGGCAGGGACGGGGTCGGCATTTTCCCTCTTTCCTCCCGAGAATGCCACGGGAAACTACGTAAAGGTGGTCCAGCGGGTGCCCGTCAAGATCGTCTTTACCGAACCGATCCCCGAAGATGTGTCCCTGCGGGTCGGGATGTCCGTGGTTCCCACCGTCCTCGTATCGAGGTAACAGATGCCCGCCACGAGGGTGAACAAGTGGATCGTTGCGATAACCGTGATGATCCCCACCATGATAGAGATCATCGACATCAGCGTGGCCAACGTTGCCCTCGATCACATACGGGGGTCCCTTTCCGCCGGCATCGATGAAGCCACCTGGGTGCTCACCTCGTACCTGGTGTCGAACGCCATCATCATCCCCATGTCGGGGTGGCTTGCGCGGATGTTCGGGAGGAAGCGGTACCTCATCGGGTCGATTACCCTGTTCACCCTGAGTTCCATACTCTGCGGGGCCTCGACCTCTCTTATGATGCTCGTTGCATTCAGGGTCCTCCAGGGGCTCGCCGGCGGGGCGCTCCAGCCAATCTCGCAGGCCATACTTCTCGAGACCTTTCCGCCGAAGGAGCACGGAATGGCCATGGCCATTTTCGGCGTGGGTGCCATGTTCGGCCCCATCGCGGGCCCGCTTCTGGGGGGGTATGTGACGGACGCCCTCTCCTGGAGATGGATATTCTACATAAACGGGCCCATCGGGATTATCGCGATCCTGATGACGGTTCTCTTCATTCACGATCCCCCCTATTTCGAGAGGATAAAGGGCAGGATCGACTACTGGGGAATCATCCTTCTCACCATCGGCGTCGGGGCGCTCCAGATAATCCTCGACAAGGGCGAGCGGGAGGCATGGTTTCAGTCCTCTTTCATCGTGTACCTCGCAATCATTTCGATACTGGCCCTCATTCTCCTGGCAATCAGGGAACTCTATTTCGCCGAAAGGCCCATCATCAATCTCCGGCTCTTTAAGAACATCTCCTTCGCCTCGGGGAATATCGCCATGTTCATCACCTTCTTCAACCTCCTGGGGTCGATCGTCCTTCTGCCCCTCTACGTTCAGATCCTCATGGGCTACTCCGCCTTTCAGGCGGGGTGGATCCTGGCTCCGGGGGGCGTCGTCACCCTTGTCTGCATGCCCATCGTGGGCAGGCTCACCGACAGGTACAACCCCAAGTACGTGCTCGTGGTGGGGGTGTTTCTCTGCGCCCTCTCCACGCGCCTGATGAGCGGTTTCAACCTTCATGCCGACTTCGTGTCGATCATGATTCCCCGCATGGTCCTCGGCATGGGGATGGCGTTCCTCTTCATTCCCCTGACCAACCTGACCCTGTCGCTCATTCCGAAGCCCGAAATGGGCTACGCCACGTCGATTTACAACTTTCTGCGGAACCTGGGCGGCAGCTTCGGCATCGCCTTCTCCACCACCATGGTCACCCGGCGCTCCCAGTTCCACCATTTGCGCCTCTCCGAGCACATGCACCGGTTAAACGAGGGTTTCAACATCGTTCTTGCCAGGATCAAGCTCTTTATCATGGGAAAGACGGGGATGGGGCCCGCCCTCTCAGAGCAGGTTGCGATGCAGGGGGTGTATGGTGAGATGAAGAGGCAGGCCCTCATGAAAGGCTTCAACGACTCCTTTTACCTGCTGTCGGCGTTTATGTTCATGGTCCTGTTTCTGGTCTTCTTCATCAGGTATCATAAAGGCGATCACGAGGGGCTTCACTGACCGGCAAAAAAAGGATCGGGCGAAAAAGGCTGTGATATAATTTTTACAGTCGGTAAATCGTTGACTGACACATTCTGCATGTGGTAACTATTCTTATTTGGATATCACACATATCATGGTAACAATCTAATCCAAGGAGAAGTTTCGATGTGTACTCGAACTTTAACGAAGGGGATCCGTCTTTATGTGTTCGCCGCCCTGTCTCTCGTGGTTTCCGTTTCGCTTGTCGTGCAAGGGGGGAAGGCAGAGGAGAAAGCCCGGGGGGAACTCAAGATAAAAAGGTCAATGGGACACGTGGGCCCGGACCTGTCCGATGAGAAGTGGAGGTATGGCGGATCGAACCAGGAGCTCTACGAATCCATCGCCGAGGGGCGCCCGGGCGGTATGCCGCCCTTTGGAAAAAACCTGAAGGAGGAGGAGATCTGGAGCATCGTTTCCTATATCAGGAGCATGACCCAGGAGATTCAGGGCCTGAAAAAGAAGGTCATGGTCTCAGAGGGCGAGAAAGCCTACCGGGAAAACTGCGGAGTCTGCCACGGGCCTGATGGCCAGGGTGCTATCGGTCCGAGCCTCGTTGAAAGGAAAAAGTGGAAATACGGGGCAACGGATGCAAAGCTTTTCGAGTCGATCTCGAAGGGACGCCCGGGGGGCATGCACGGCTGGAGAAAATATATCGGTGATGAGAAGATATGGGACATTGTCGCCTTCCTGAAGAGCCTTACAAAGGATGGAAAGGAAGACCACAGGGCGAAAATTCAGGCCGCCAAGGGAAGACCGGTGTACTTGGAGAACTGTTCCGCCTGCCATGGCAAAGATGCCGAGGGAAGGTCAGGGCCGAGTCTCATCGACAAGGAATGGAGATACGGCTCGACGGATCAGAAGATATTCGAATCTATAGCCAAGGGGCGGCACGGAAAGGATATGCCTTCTTTCGGAAAGAAACTGGGTGAAGACAATATCTCTTACGTGATCGCGTATTTAAGGAGCATCGCCGAAGACATCGAGCAGGACAAGGTGAAGCAGGTGATACGGGAGGGTGAGAAACTGTACAAACAGCGCTGTTCCGTCTGTCACGGCAAAGACGTGAGATCCTTCGCTGTGGCACCCCCGCCTTTCACCGAAGGGATATTCCCCTGCTCGGACTGCCACGAGGACATAGAGCCGAACAGGCAGAGACGGGAGCTCGAAGAGGAGCACACGGACATCGAGCTAACGCACGCTGCGGGTCAGCGCTGGTGCCTGGACTGCCATGATGCGGAAAACAGGGATGTTCTGCGACTTGCAAACGGCGATACAGTTCCCTTCACCGAATCGTTCAGGCTCTGCGGCCAGTGCCATGGCGACAAGTACAGAGACTGGAGAGCCGGCGTTCACGGCAAGCGGACGGGAATGTGGGACGGGCAGAAGCAGTACCTTTTGTGCGCCAACTGCCACAATCCTCACTCCCCGAGGTTCAAGCCGCTCATACCGCTGCCGCCTCCGGCCAGTCCGGAAGATATCAAATAAGGGCAATTTCATTTCAGGAGTAGAAAACATGTCCCGCACAAAGACATCGGAAGCA
>JBFFNJ010000174.1:0-4759 GCA_041563215.1 Candidatus Deferrimicrobia bacterium
ACCCCAGGAGGGTGTAGAGGAAAAACTTGATGGCCGCGTACTCCCGTCGCGGCCCCCCCCAGATGCCGATCAGAAAGTACATGGGCAGGAGCATGACTTCCCAGAAAACGTAGAAGAGGAAAAAGTCCAGGGCGCAGAAAACACCCATCATGCCCGTCTCGAGCAGAAGAAAGAGGGCCATGTATCCCTTGATCTGCTTCTCGATGTTCCACGACCCTACCACGGCGAGGAAGGAGAGCAGGGCCGTGAGCAGAACCATGGGCACGCTTATCCCGTCCACGCCGATAAAGTACTCGATATTGAACGCCCTGATCCAGGGGTAGTGCTCTATGAACTGGAACGTCCCGTAGTCCGTGACGCCGGGCAGTGTCCTGTTGAACGCGAAAAAGAGCTTCACCGACAGAAGGACCGGAATGAAGGAGAACAGGGCAGCGATGATCTTTACCACGTTGTCCTTCCCCCTGGGGACGAAGAGAATGAAGAACGCGCCCAGGAGGGGCAGAAAAATCATCAGAGATAGGATGTGGTTTTCCATGTGCTACGGGACCCCCTTTAAAATACTTTAACGATGATTATTACCAGCAGCCCTCCTGCAAGGGCAAATATGTAATGGTGCAGTTTTCCCGTCTGGAACCGCCGCAGGAAACCGCCGCTGCCGATCGTCGAGTTTGCCAGACCGTTTACCGTCCCGTCGACGACGAAGTCGTCGAACTTACCCGCCAGGGCCGATACCCAGACACCGAGCTGGCCGGCCAGGTTTACCAGCCCGTCGACGATGTAGAGGTCGAACCAGCCCAGGAACCTGCTGACCGCGAGTATGACCCTCACGAGGAGGTGGTGGTAGAGCTCATCGAAATACCATTTATTGAAGAGAAACAGATACACGGGCTTTACCGCCGCAGCCACTTTCTGAACGTTGACCATGCCGAACAGGTAGACGACAAGTGCCAGGGAGATTCCGATGGCCACCACGATCAGGGAGATCTTTCCCGCAAGGGAATGCGCGGTGTGGGCGATGTGCTCCCGATCGTGGCCGGCGCCCGCTTCGTGGCCGGCAGCCACGTCCGCCTCACCGTGCCCCGGGGCTGGCGCCATGTGCCCTTCCTCGCCGGCCGGGGCGACGGCAGCGTGTCCCCCTTCTCCTATCACCACCGCCTCGCCATGCGGCGCGGGGGCGGGAACCTCCGACAGGGTGAGCATGTGTGCCTTGAGCTCCTTGGGAAACACGGGGCCGTGCATGAGCTTGTCGAACCAGCCGTTGTAGGTGAAGAAGACCTTGAAGGAGAGCACGGCGAGAATGACCAGGGGCACCGTCATGTTCAACGGGGATTCATGGGCGTGGTGGTACTTTTCCTCGTCCCGCGTCTTGCCGAAGAAGGTGAGGATCACCATCCTGAACATGTAAAAGGCCGTCATCCCGGCGGTCAGGGCAGCGAAAACAAAGAGGATCATGTGCCGGGAATTTACCATGCCGAACTCGAGCGCCTTGGCAAGAATCATGTCCTTGCTGTAAAACCCCGAAAAGAGCGGCACACCCGATATGGCGAGCGTGGCGATGAGAAAGGTGGCAAAGGTCACGGGCATCTTCTTCCAGAGCCCTCCCATCTCCTGTATGTCCTGAGTGTGGACAGCGTGGATGACGCTTCCCGACCCGAGAAAGAGGCATGCCTTGAACGCAGCGTGGGTGGTCAGGTGGGCCATCCCCGCCGTGAAGCCGCCCACGCCGAGCCCGAGCATCATGTACCCGAGCTGGCTGATCGTGGAGTATGCGAGCACGCGTTTTATGTCGTTTTGAACGATGGCTATCGTGGCGGCGATAAAGAGGGTGATGCACCCGATATAGGCTATGAAGAGAAAGGCATCGGGGGTGAATATCGGGTAGACACGGGCAACGAGGTAGACCCCGGCCGCGACCATGGTGGCCGCGTGGATCAACGCCGAAACGGGCGTGGGGCCCTCCATGGCATCGGGCAGCCACACGTGGAGGGGAAACTGGGCCGATTTCCCTATTGCCCCGAAAAATATCCCGATACCCGCCACGGTGAGGAGCGTTCCCGAAATCTGCCCGTCGGCAACGGCCTTGAAGACGTCGAAGTAATTGAACACCCCCGTGGTGAGGAAGAAGATCATGATCCCGATGAACATCCCCACGTCGCCGACCCGGGTGGTCAAAAAAGCCTTTTTGCAGGCATCGGCCGCCGACTTCTTCTCGAACCAGAACCCGATGAGGAGGTAGGAGGAGACGCCGACGAGCTCCCAGAATATGTATATGGCAAAGAGGTTGTCAGAAAGGACGAGGCCGTACATGGAGAAGGAGAATATGGAAAGGTACGCGTAAAACCTGCTGTACCGGGGGTCTCCGTGCATGTACCCCACCGAGTAGATGTGCACCAGCGCCGATACGACGGAGACCACCACGAGCATCACCGCCGTCATATTGTCAATGAGGATGCCCATTTCGATGGTGAAGCGCCCGCCGATATCGAGCCAGGGATAGCTCGCCCGGTAGAGGAGCTCCGGGTCGAAAATCTTGAGCGCCTGTGCGAAGATCCCGAAGGATACCACCGATGACACCAGAATCGCAGAGATGGAAACCCAGTCGCCCTTCCGGGGGAGCCTCTTTCCCACGAAAATCTGTACAAAGGAGGCGATCAGTGGAAGCAGCGGGATCAGGAACGCATATTCGAACACTTCGTCACCCCTCCTTAGCCTTTCAGTCTATCGGCAAAATCCACATCCGCCGTCCCGGCAATGGAATAGAACCTGATGAAAATGGCGAGAGCCACGGCCGCCTCGGCGGCGGCCAGGACGATCACGAAGATCGCAAATATCTGGCCCCCCAGTATATTTGAAGCTGATTTGGAAAATGCGATGAAGTTGATGTTCGCCGAATTCAGGATGAGTTCCACGCCCATCAGTATCGCCACAGCGTTTTTCCTCGTAATGATGGTAAAGAGCCCGCTGCAGAATAGGACGGCTGAAACAATGAGAACTTTTTCGATCATCAAACCACCCCTCTCAATCCCCCGGCCTCGAGAGCAGCGCAGCTCCCACCAGGGCCGCCAGAAGCAGCACCGATGCCACTTCGAAGGGCAAAAGGTATTTCGTCATGAGCAGCTCCCCGAGCTTTGCCGTGGTCGGATCGTAAACGACCTCGCCACTGCCCGCCCACTGCGTGTTGTGGAGGGCGTAGATCAACCCGCCCAGGATCCCCAAAAAAGCAACCCCCGCCGGGATCATGAACCGCGCGGGGTTACTCATCTTCACGCTCGATATCCTGCTCGAGAGAAACACGGCGAACAGGATGAGCACCAAAATCCCCCCCACGTATATGAGCAGCTGCGTCGCCGCCAGGAAATCTGCACTCATGAAGACGTAGAGGCCCGCCACCCCCGCAAAGGTAAAGAGAAGGGCAATCGCAGCGTGGATGATGTTCGGCAGGAGGGCAACGAGAACGCCCGAAACGACCGTAACGAAAGCGATCGCGTAAAATATGATATCCGCCGGACCCTTCATCTACTCACCCTCTCCATCTTTGTCAGGCGGATCGCTCTTGGGACTGATCGGCGCGCTTCCCGCGGAAGCACCTACCATCTCCCCCTGCGTGTCCGCCTCCTTCTCCTTATCCTCATCTGCCGGTCCCTCCCCGGCAACCTTCACTTCCTCCTCCTTCTTCTCTTCCTCCTTCGGGGGAGGCATCTCGGGAGGCTCGGTGACGAAATTGAGTATGAGCTCCCCCCGGGAAACGGAGGACCTTCCCTCGTAGCCTGCCGTGTGCGTCAGGCAATTCGTCGGGCAGACCTCGACGCAGAGACCGCAGTACATGCAGCGGCCTATGTCTATGTCGAACCGGGTGAGCACCCTCTTTTTATCGGGGCCCATGAACGATTCGAGCTCGATACAGTCAACGGGGCAGACCCTGGCGCACATGGAGCAGGAAATGCACCGCGGCACGTCGTTGTGCAGAAATCCTCTGAACCGTTCGAAGGGCTCCCAGACATCCTCGGGGTACTGCTCCGTTATCTCCTCTCTCGGGTCCACGCCGTAACGCGCCGTAATCTTCATTCCCAGGGCTATGGTGTACACGGCCTCCCAGATATTTTTCACGTACTGCTTGAAGCCCATCAAACGTCAACCCCCAATCATCGAGGCGATTAATGCGGGTATTCCCTTTCCGTCAAACATGAGCGCCCACAGCGCCACGCCGAGCAGGTTCACGAAGGTCAGGGGAACCAGGTATTTCCAGCACATTCTCATCAACTGGTCGACGCGCAACCGGGGAAGCGTCCAGCGCACCCACATCATGAGAAGGATCAGCGCGAACACTTTCCCGAGGAAAACGCCCAGTGAGAGCAGCTTCCCGAGAAGCGGTGGCAGCCCGGCCACGTTTAGGAAGGGAACCTGCCAACCCCCCAGGTAGAGTGCCGCAGCGAGGGCGCTGACGACGAACATGTCCCCATACTCCGCCAGAAAGAAAAAAGCAAAACGGATGCCCGAGTACTCGACGAAGTAACCCGCCACGAGCTCAGATTCCGCTTCGGGCAAATCGAATGGTGTCCTGTTCGACTCTGCGAGGGCTGCGATGAAGTAGCACACGAATGAAAATATCATGAAGGGGTTGTGGAAGATGTTCCAGCCGAAGATACCGAGGAACCCCCCCTGATTCTGAATGATCGTCTGCAGAGAAAGGCTGCCCGTCAGGAGGATGGGCGGCATGAGCGCCAGGCCCACCGGGACTTCGTAGCTCACGATCTGGGCT
>JBFFNJ010000175.1:0-4744 GCA_041563215.1 Candidatus Deferrimicrobia bacterium
TCTCCCAGCTGAAGGGCGCCGACGAGAAGACCGTCAAGACGATCACTGCAATGGCGAATTCCCTCATGAATAAATTCCTCCACCAGCCGATCAGCACGTTGAAGCAGGGCGAGAACCTGGAAAACGGGGTAAGTGCGGGAGAGGCGATTCGGAAGATATTCGATCTCGATGATGGGGAAGAGGTGCCGGTTGCTGAAGAAAAGGAGAGCGTTGAGAGCTGAACATGGGAAAAAAACGGGTTAAGCTGGGCACGAGGGGGAGCATGCTCGCCCTCTGGCAGGCAAATCACATAAAGGACAGGATCGAGCGAAACTCGCCGGATGTCTTCGTGGAGCTGGTCAGGATCAAGACCACGGGGGATAAGATACTCGACGTTCCCCTGGCCAAGGTAGGGGGGAAGGCCCTGTTCGTGAAGGAGATCGAAGAGGCCCTTCTCGACGGGAGGGTGGATTTCGCCGTTCACAGCATGAAAGATGTTCCAACGGTTATTCCCGCGGGGCTCGAAATCGCCGTAGCGACGGAAAGGGAGGATCCGCGGGACGCACTGGTCTCTCCATCGGGTAAGAAGTTTGACGAGCTTCCCGGCGGGGCATTGATCGGCACGAGCAGCCTTCGCCGGCAGGCCCAGGCTCTCCATGTCCGTGGAGATCTGAAAATAGAGGTTCTCAGGGGAAACCTCGACACCCGGCTTCGGAAAGTATCCGAAGGGGTTTTCGACGCCATCATACTTGCCGCTGCCGGATTGAAAAGGATGAACTGGGAGGGCAGGATAACGGAGTGCATCGATCCGACGGTCATGATTCCGGCTGTCGGTCAGGGGGCCCTTGGCATAGAGGTTCGGGTGGACGATGCGGAAACAAAGGAGTTGATCTCTTTTCTGAACCACGATGAGACGGCCGCTGCCGTCTGGGGAGAGCGGGCCTTTCTGGAAAGGCTGGAGGGCGGCTGCCAGGTCCCGATCGGCGCCCATGGCGTCGTAAATGGCAGGGATATAAAGATAAGAGGGTTTGTCGCGAGCACAGACGGGATGAGGATGATCCGGGGAGAGGTCACCGGGGAGGCGAGCGATTCGCCTGCCCTGGGTAGGGCTCTTGCGGAAGACCTCCTCTCGAGGGGAGGCAGTGAAATCCTCGAGGAGATCTACAAGGAGGCCTGAAATAGCCAATCGCAGAGGGGCGGACCTGACGGGTCTATCCATACTCATCACCAGGGAGAGGAAGCAGGCCCTGGTGATGGCCGGCATGGTAACAGCGCGGGGAGGGGATCCGCTGGTGTTTCCAACGATCCAAACCCGTCTCGCACTGCCCCCGGGGCAGGTGGAAGCATTCAGAAAAGAGCTGTCACGGTCGAGCTGGGTAGTGCTTTCGAGCGTAACGGGCGCAAAGTTTCTCATGGATATCCTCGGAGAGAGCTTTCTTCCACTCCTGGAAACGAGGAAGGTTGCTGCCGTGGGGAGAAAGACGGCATCTTTCCTAGAAGAAAGTGGCTGCAGGGTCCATCTGGTTCCCGACAAAGAAGACAGCCGTTCCCTGGCAGAGGCTCTCTGCGGGATTCTGGGAGACGACGACCGGGTTTTTTCCCCCCGCGCGAAGGAGGGGAGAAGGGATTTGATCGATATCCTGAAGGAGAGAGGATTCAGGCACGTAACGCCGGTGCTCTACGAAACCGGAGTGCCCGAGTACGGGGCGGATGAGGTACAAAGGGTTCTTGACGCAGGGGTGAGTTACGCAACCTTCACGAGTCCGTCGACTTTTCAAAATTTCATCTCCCTTGCAGGGAAAGAAAGCTCCGCATCATTTTTCAAAAATGTTAAAATCGCTGTCATAGGCGATACTACTGCAGACTGCGTGGCCATGCAGGGGTTCGTGGTGTCGGTAAAACCCGATTACCCCGATGTGGAGAGGCTTCTGGACGCGATTTCTGCTCACAACGCCGGTGTCAGATGAAAAGAGGAGGGTTTTGCGATGTATTTCCCCGAGACCAGGCTGAGGAGGCTTCGGAGGACGGAGCAGCTGAGGAAGATGATGAAGGAAACGGCCCTTTCCACAAACGACCTCGTATACCCCCTCTTTGCTATTCACGGTGACAACGTGCGGAGGGAGGTTGCCTCCATGCCCGGGGTGTTCCAGTTCAGCATCCCGAATCTCGTGGAAGAGGCGAAGGAGGCATACGGTTACGGTGTCCCTGCCGTTTTGCTCTTCGGTATCCCCGGGGAGAAAGATCCCCTGGGAACTGACGCATACAGCGATGACGGCATCGTCCAGAGCGCCGTTTCAGCGCTCAAGAAGGAATTGCCCGACCTCGTGGTCATAACTGACGTGTGCATGTGTGAGTACACCGATCATGGCCACTGCGGTGTCCTCGACGATAGCGGCAGCGTAGACAACGACGCCACCCTGGAGCTTCTGGCCAAGAGCGCATGTTCCCACGTCAGGGCAGGGGCGGACATGGTGGCCCCGTCGGACATGATGGACGGCAGGGTTATGGCGATCCGTGATGCTCTCGATGAGGAGGGTTTTCACAACATCCCGATCATGTCCTACGCGGCGAAGTATGCCTCAGCGTTCTACGGGCCTTTCCGTGACGCCGCGGAATCCACTCCCCAGTTTGGTGACCGGCGCTCCTACCAGATGGATCCGCCAAACGTCAGGGAGGCGATCCGCGAGGTTTCCCTGGATGTGGAGGAGGGGGCCGACATCGTGATGGTGAAGCCCGCCCTTGCTTACCTGGATGTCATATCCATCGTGAAGGACCGGTTCGACGTTCCCGTTGCCGCCTACAATGTGAGCGGCGAATATTCTATGGTAAAGGCAGCGGCCTTGAATGGCTGGGTCGATGAGGAAAGGATCGTGATGGAGATCATAACGGGTATCAAGAGAGCCGGGGCCGACCTGATCATTACCTATTTTGCGAAGGACGTAGCCAGAGCCCTTGGAGGGAGCTGATCGTGCAAAAACCCCCGTACAAAGTGGTCGAGGTGACCGACGTTACGGACAGTGAGATAGAAAAGGCCCTGAACGAGTGGGTGGAGAAGGGCTTTGCCTTCGATTCGATCCACTTCGTGGCCAGGGAGGGATCGAGGAGGCCCGCGATGGCCTTCCTTTTTTTCACGAAAGAGGTCAATTTCCCGGAGGAAACAGATGAAATTTAAATTTGACATGCCCCTTCCTGACCAGGACAGGGTCAGGGCCCAGTTCATCCCGCGGTTCGTTGCTAAAGGAATCGACCTGGTGATCGCATTGTGCCTCTGGCACATACCGGGTGCGTCGGGAGTGATTGCTGCAATTTTCTACCTCCTTGTTGCCGACGGGTTCATCGGGGGAAGAAGCCCCGGAAAGATGCTCAGCGGGTTGAAGGTGGTTCGACTCGATGGGGAGCACTTTGATTATCTCTCCTCCATTCTCAGAAACATTCCCGTTGCCCTTCCCTTCTTTCTCTTTATTATTCCCTCTATCGGGCACTTTCTTGCTTACACGGTGGGTGCTGGCGTGCTCATCGTCGAGGCCTCATTCTGCCTCTACAATGAGGACGGGATGAGGATAGGCGATACCGTTGCTTCGACGGCCGTCATCTTCCAGCCGGAGAAAGAGAGCGAACCGGTGAGTGAGAGTGCCGAAAAAGAATTGTAATATTTTTTATGAGCAGTAAGGCAACATTCCTCATAATCGACGGAAACAATCTTCTCTACAGGGCTTTTTATGCCCTTCCCCGGCTCACCGCATCGAACGGGACGCCAACGGGCGCTGTCTACGGCTTCGTGAACAGCCTTCAGAAGGTCAGGGAGAGGTTTTCCCCTTCATACCTCTGTGTCGTTCTCGACGCCCCGGGGCCTACGTTCAGGGAGGAGCTGTATGACCGTTATAAGGAGAAGAGGCAGAAAATGCCCGAGGATATTGCCCTGCAGCTGCCGATTGTCAAGGAGATCATTGATCTGAGCGGAATACGAAGGGTAGAGATAGAGGGGGTCGAGGCAGATGACGTTATCGGGAGCATCTGCAGGAGGGCGGCGGAAGAGGACCTGCAAGTGATCATCGTCTCCTCGGACAAGGACCTGTGCCAGCTGGTCTCGGATAACGTCCAGATGTTCGATTCTCTGAAAGACAGCATCATTAAGCCCGAGGATGTGGAGAAAAAATTCGGCGTCGGCCCCGGGGGGATAGTCGATTTCATAGCCCTCTCGGGAGATCCCACCGACAACATCCCCGGAGTGCCGGGGATCGGGGGAAAAACCGCCGCCGCTCTTCTCAAAGAGTTTGGCTCCGTTGAAAATCTGATCAGGAACCTGGATTTCGTGAAGGGGAGAAAAAAAGAGCTCCTGAAAGAGAACCTCGAAAGCATCGAGGTGTCAAAGAGGCTTGCCAGGATAAAGGATGATGTCCCGCTTGCCTTCGAGATGGGGGATTTCAAACCCGGAGAGGCCGACAGGGATGGGCTCTTAAAATTTCTCCGGAAGCTCGGCTTCAAGGCAGAGGCTGTCCGGGATGAGGGAAGTGACGAGATAAGCTCGGAGGGGCAAAGAGCGGGAGAATCTTACGGAGTGATCAGGAATATTGAAGAGGGAAGAGAGGCGTTTAGGTCGGTTACAGATTCTGCAGCCGCCCTGGTGCCTTCTGCATCGGGGGAAATCGGGGTGGTGGGCGTTTTCGTCGGTGGAGAGAGCTACGTGGTCAACCGGGATGTCATCGGTGAGGCTATCGATCTCCTTGCCGGAAGGGGCGTCAGATTCATCGGCCATGACCTGAAA
>JBFFNJ010000176.1:0-4735 GCA_041563215.1 Candidatus Deferrimicrobia bacterium
ACAGAAATATCAGGCACGAGATAATACTGCCGGTAGTTTCTCGCATATTCGATTGAGGAACTAGGACTCAGATCGAGCAGGTTCTGCCTTAGCATTCCATTCAGCTCGCTGGGATGGCCGTTGATAAACTCGATATTTCTGTTGTCGAAGTAGCGTCTGAGGGTCGTGAAGAGAGGGAAGAGATTGAGGTAGGGAATTTCACCTACTTTAAGCTTTTCTGACACCCTGTAGCACTCCTTTCGGGTTTTCGGGCTGTTTTCTTTTTCCCCGATCGTAATGACTTCCGTGTCCTGATATGCAATCGAAGAAAAACATCTCTCATCAGGTAAGACTTGGCGAGGGAAAGGCGAAAGGAGCCCCGTCCGCTGCAACTCGTTCACGTTGCTCTTTTTTGTTTTTCGTTATCTTTCCACGGGCTGAGTCCCGGAGATAATTTTCCCGATGCGAATAAAAGTATATAATAATCAAACCGCCAGTTGGGGGAAAATTCAACGGGGAGAATGGTTATTTGGATACACTTGAATTGACACAGGCAAGAAAGGTCTACCGCGAGAAAAACAGAGTATGCGTGCTAACAGGAGCGGGAGTGTCTTCGGAGTCGGGGGTCCCTACATTCCGGGGAGAAGATGGTCTCTGGAGAAACTATAATCCCATGGAGCTGGCTACATTCGAGGCTTTTAATAGAGATCCTCTCCTGGTCTGGGAGTGGTACCAGTGGAGGCGCCAGCTGATAAGAAAGTGCGAGCCCAATCCGTCTCATCGCGCGATCTTTCAGATGGAAAATGATAAGGAGCATTTTCTCCTCATCACGCAGAATGTAGACGGACTCCACAAAAAGGCAGGGTCGAGCAAAGTCGTAGAAATTCATGGAAACATCTGGGATGTAAAATGTATCGCCTGCGATTATGTTTTCACTATGGACCAAGACTTTGAAAATCTTCCACCGGTCTGCGATGATTGCGGCAGTTTCCTGCGGCCAAACGTTGTCTGGTTTGGTGAAACCATTCCGCAGGAGTCACTGGAAAAATCCATGGATGCTCTGTCCTCGTGCGACCTCCTCATCGTTGCGGGAACATCGGGTTATGTTCAGCCGGCAGCCTCCTTTGCCCAGATTGCCCTGAGGAACAGAGCCGCCGTAATCGAGGTCAACATCGAAAAGACGCCGAATGCTGCCCTGGTCGATCATTTCTTTGTCGGAAAGTCTGGAGAGATACTCCCCTCCCTGATAGCAGAGCAATGACAGAAAAGTATATAGCTGATGCAACACTCGGGAGACTGGCAAGGTGGCTCAGGCTTCTCGGTGTCGATGTGGAATCGTTTGAGGAGGGGGACTTTGAAGCGTTTGTGGAGAGAGCCCGGTTGACAACACGGAAGATGGTAACGAGACGGAGAGTCCAGTTGCCCTTATCAGCGGTTGTCATTCTTCCCGACAGGATCGAGGAGCAGGTGAAATCATTTTTTGTCTCCGAAAAACTCGAATACGAAGAGGAAAGGTTCTTTTCCCGGTGCTCGCTATGTAACAGAACCCTTGAAAAGATCGGAAGCGAAGCCGCGGCTTCTCGGGGCGTTCCCGAGTATGTGCTTTCCACGCAAGAGGACTTTTTAACGTGTAATGGGTGCAGACGTGTGTATTGGCCGGGCTCACACAGGGAACGCTTTGCAGAAATTTTGAGGTCCCTGAATCTATCGGCCAGAAAAGAGCCAGATGATAAGGATAATCGGCGGGAACTTTAGGGGAAGGAAAATCAAGGTTCCCGGGGGAACCCAGGTGAGACCGACCTCAGACCGGGTGAGGGAGGCCATTTTTTCCATGATAGAAAAGAGGGTTCCCGGGGCAAGGGTTTTGGACCTTTTTGCCGGGACCGGCTCGCTCGGGATAGAAGCGCTTTCCCGGGGCGCGGCTCATTGCGTGTTCGTGGAAAAATCACGGAGGATAGCATCGGTATTGCTCGATAACCTCGCCGTGCTTGGTGTTGAGAGCGGATTTTTCACGGTTGTCATATCAGATGCTTTCCATTATCTTAATAGGGCATCCAAAATGGGAATCGTGTTTGATATAGTCTTCATTGATCCACCTTACAAGAGCGGGATTGGGGCAAAATTGTTGGATACGTTTGCAGTGTTTCCCATGGTTGCAGATAACGGGTTAATTTTGTATGAGTTCAAGAGGGGAGAAGATGTTAAAATTCCCCGGGGTTTTCAGCGGGAGAGGGAAAAAAACTACGGCGATACGTCGATTATGACGTGCATCAGAAAAGAGGGATAGAAATGGACAATATCGGCATATACCCGGGGACATTCGATCCCCCGACGAACGGTCATTTTGATCTCATAGAGAGAAGCTCTAGAATATTCGGCAAGGTCATCGTGGCGGTTGCAATGAATCCGAGCAAAAAAACTCTCATAACGATAAGGAAGCGGGTATCCCTGCTCAAGGAGATGGTGGCGCACCTGGAAAATGTTGAGGTATCCTCATTTTCTGGTCTTCTCGTCGATTATGCCCGTTCAGTCGGCGCAACCGTTATCGTCCGGGGACTCCGTGCGGTCTCGGACTTCGAGTATGAATTTCAGATGGCTCACATGAACAAGAAGCTCTATCCCGATCTGGATACGGTGTTCATGATGACCGGGGAGAAATATTTTTACGTGAGCTCGAATATCATAAAAGAGATCGTGAGCCTGGGAGGGGATGTCAAGGACCTGGTCCACGACTGTGTTGAAACCGAGCTTAAAAAAATTTACGGGAGAAAGTAATACCCGCCTATCATAGAACGATACTCTGGAGAAAGGAGTCAAATGTATGAAGCTGGCAAAAAGACTTGCGATGGTGAAGCCATCCCCGACTCTGGCGATAACGGCAAAAGCAAAAGCTATGAAAGCCGAAGGCGTGGATGTGATCGGTTTTGGCGCGGGAGAGCCCGATTTTGATACACCTGCTCACATAAAAGACGCTGCGAAAGACGCTCTCGATAGGGGCGTAACGAAGTATGCTCCCGTACCCGGAACCGATGATCTCCGGGATGCCATTGCCGAGAAACTGAGGGTCGATAACGGGCTCGAGTACGGGAGGGAAAATATAATTGTCTCCTGTGGAGCGAAGCATTCCATATACAATATCGCTCAGGCCCTCTTTGACGACGGAGATGAGGTTATCATTCCCGCCCCCTATTGGGTATCCTATCCACCCATAGCCTATCTGGCGGGAGCAACTCCCGTGATCGTGGATACAGATGATTCATCCGAATTCAAGATTACCCCCGGTCAACTGAGAAACGCCATAAACGAACGCACAAAGGCCTTCGTATTGAACAGCCCTTCGAATCCGACGGGCACTGCCTATACTGAAGCTGAGCTCAGGGCTCTTGCCGAGGTGATCGTCGAAAAGGACATATACGTCATATCAGATGAGATTTACGAGAAGATCGTGTACGACGGATTTGTGTTTACCAGCATCGGTTCCCTCGGCGGTGAGATATTCAACAAGACGATCCTCGTAAACGGCCTGTCGAAGACATACTCAATGACCGGCTGGCGAATAGGGTATACGGCAGGACCAATCGAACTTGTGAGGGCAATGACGGCGATCCAGTCCCAGTCGACTTCAAATCCCACATCTTTCTGCCTGGATGCGTCCACCACGGCCCTAACAGGCCCGCAGGAAGTTGTCCACATGATGCTCGCTGAGTTTGACAGGAGAAGGAAATACATCGTTGATCGCTTGAACTCGATCCCGGGAGTTTCCTGTATTTTACCGAAAGGAGCTTTCTACGTTTTTCCCAACTTTTCGGGAATATACGGTAAAAGCGCGAACGGCAGGGTTATTGAAAATTCTACCGACTTAGGTTCTTACCTGCTTGAATCGGTCAAAGTGGCCGTTGTTCCCGGTATTGGATTCGGAAACGATAATTGTGCCCGGCTTTCCTACGCCACGTCTATGGAAAACATCGAACGTGGCCTGGACAGGATAGAGGACGCCTGTAAAAGGCTTTCCTGAAGGCTGCTTCAACCTTCAGGGGCATTGTACAGCCCCTATGGAATAGATGCTACTGCTTTTCATGCTTTCCGTGAGGCGCGCGGTATCGGTTTGTACCCTGTCTTTTTGAATCGGAAATAGTCCCTGATGATTTCTTCGTGATCAAAAGCCAGGGGGAGGGGAATGTTTTCCTCCGTATATATCCCCGCCTCCTTTGCATCATCTCCAGCCTTGATAATTCCCGACCCTTTTCCAACGTACACGACTGACATGGTGTGAAACCGGGGATCTCGGCCCGGCATTGAATAAACACCCAGAAGGTCGGTGAGGCTCACGGTAAGACCGGTTTCCTCTGCTGCTTCCCTGAGCGCTGCCTCCTCCGCCGTTTCGCCTGTTTCGATGAATCCTCCCGGGATTGCCCATCCATAAGGAGGATTTTTTCTCTTTACGAGGATAATTCCGCGATCCACCTCTATGATCACATCTGCGGCAGGAAAGGGATTCCTCTGCGTAGTGTTTTCTTTCATGAACTTGATGCTCCTCCGCGGTTTTAAAAATATGGTATAAGAAACATAATAGTATCACAAAAGCCATACCAAGGAGAGCCGCGAACATGAAGGCTGTTGTCATGGCAGGAGGGTTCGGGACCCGTTTGCGTCCTCTCACGGAAAACGTTCCCAAACCGATGGTTCCCGTGGCGAATCTGCCCATGATGGAGCATGTTATAAATCTGCTTAAGAAGAGCGGTATTACCGAGCTTAT
>JBFFNJ010000177.1:0-4729 GCA_041563215.1 Candidatus Deferrimicrobia bacterium
CGAATCGCGTACCTCACGGGAGAGGATCGGGGCGGTCGACACCGAATCCGGCAAGCTGGAGATCCTGCTGGAGCGGATGGAGCGTCGCGGGCAGAGTCCGATCTGGCTGTTTTCGTCCGAAACACTGCTGCTCATCCCCGCTGCGGCCGAGGAGATGAGCGCGTTCGACCTGGAAAAATATGTTCCGCGCCCCCTGACGCGCATCACGATCCTTTCATTCCCCCTCTACAGATGGATCTCCTTGATCCTCGGTCTCGCCCTTGCCGTGTTCCTGGGCAGGCTGTTCACAAAGGCGCTCGTCCCTCTGCTTCGCCCGCTGTTGCGCCGGTTGACCGGCGAGGAGGATGACCGCGCTCTTTTTGCCATCAAGGCGCCGATCCGGCTGATCCTGATCTCGGTGGCGATCCGGTTGCTGTCATCGCCTGCCACGTCCCTCGTGACACGCCAGTTCGGAAATCGGGTTGCAATCACAGTCGGCATCATCGGCCTGGCGTGGCTGTTGATCAAATGCAACGGCATCGTGTCGGAGTTGGGATTGCGAAGTTTGCGCCGGCGACAGAGGCTCGGCAAAGTAGCGATGTGGACCCTCGCCCGGCGCCTGTTCAACGCAACCATTGTCATCGTGACCGCGCTCGTGTTCCTTCACCGCGCAGGCGTGGACCTGACCGCCATCCTGACCGGGCTCGGAATCGGAGGTCTGGCGATCGCATTGGGAGCCCAGAAGACGCTCGAGAACCTGATTGGCGGCCTCATGATCATCACGGACGAGCCCGTTCGCGTGGGCGACTTCTGCCGGTTTGCGGACCAGATGGGAACCGTCGAGGACATCGGCCTGCGCTCCACCCGGATCCGCACACTCTCGCGGACCGTGATCGCCGTCCCGAACGGCCAGCTCGCCGCGGAGAACATCGAGAACTTCACGGTGCGTGACAAGTTCTGGCTCCGCCACCTGATCGGAGTGCGGTACGAAACCTCCGCGGATCAGTTGCGCTACCTCCTGGCCGGAATCCGCTCGATGCTCTACTCCCATCCGAAGGTCGAGCGGGACGGCGCCCGCATCCGGTTCGTCGGGTTCGGCGGCTCCTCCCTGGATCTCGAGATCTTCGCCTACGTGCGGGCGACCGAGATGCCCGAGTTCCTGGCCATCCAGGAAGATCTTCTGCTGCGGATCATGGACATCATCGCCCGGGCCGGAACCGGCATCGCCTTCCCGTCCCAGACGACCTATCTTGCCAAGGATACGCCGCTCGATGCGCAGAAGACGGAGGAGGCAGCGAACCAGGTGCGGCAGTGGCGCGAACGGGGGGAACTGCCCTTCCCCGACTTCCGCCCGGACCAGGCCGACCACCTGGGCGAACCGATCGAATACCCGCCGCCCGGCTCCTCGCTTCGGAGCGGGGCGGGCGACCTTGAGGACAAGTAGCCGATGATCTCAGCCGGACGGCCGAATGCTCTGGAAGCTTCTTGACCACAAAAGGATCCTCGGTTTCCTGTCCTGTTCCGTCGCTTCCTGTCCGTTTGGCGGAGTGCCTAACCGGCTGAAAACGCTTCAAATGCAGGGGGATGTCCCCACAATTCGTAGTCAAGTGCTCTACCGAGCTTCCGCTAAGGGCGCGCGCAGAAGGAAAGGAATAGTATCGCAAGGGGTTTGCGGTACGTACTTCTTCCCATCCAAAATCCGATGAAGACGTCAGATAGAATTCCCCCGCAAGATGGTTGTGGATTGATCACGGGGGGCTGGTCAGAGTCATCCATGCGCTTTACCTCCTCTTTCCCCTAATGACGGATTAGAGAAGAAAAAAGGATACACCTGTCCCGATGACCTAAAATCGTTCCAGACTTTTTACCATCGGGGGCGATGATTGAGGGAATTCCCCTTTGCCTTGGGGGAAAACAGGGTTACATTTTCCTTATGGATCAGGGCACACATGTCTTCCGGACCATCTATGCTTCTTATCATCCACGGATCTTCCGGTACCTGACACGACTCGTCGGACCAAACGAAGCGGAGGACCTGACGCAGGAGGTCTTCCTGAGAGTCAACAGGGGACTTCCGGATTTCAAGGGGGACGCGAAGCTTTCCACCTGGATCTATCGCATAGCGACCAATGTTGCTACCGACAGACTTAGAAGCAGGGCGTCCCAGGAGAGCCGATCCGGCAAAGCGATCACTCTCGATGAACGACTCATCGAAGAAAGCATTGATTTGAAGGCAGAAAGGAAACCCTCCTTGGAAAGACAGGCGATACGGGAAGAAATGAGTTCCTGCGTTCAAGACTATATAAACAGCCTTCCCGAGAGTTACCGCGTACCCGTGACCCTTAGTGAAATCGGGGGGTTGACCAATAAGGAAATCGCGGAAACACTTGGATTAACCATGGAAACTGTCAAGATCCGGCTGCACCGGGGACGTGCAAAGCTGAAAGATAAACTCGAGGCCGGATGCAAATTCGAACGCGATGAGGAAGACATCCTGGTTTGCGACCCGAAGGCCGATCCCGACTATTCCGAATAATATTTTCTGACAATACCGTACCGGGGTGTATCCTTTCCCGCCTCCTTTCCGTCTACGATTACCGGAAAGGAGGTGATCCACGTGAGCGGCCTGGAGAGTTCCTGGATTTCCTACTGGTGGGTATTTCCCCTCATCCTGATGGTCCTCTGCTTTTTCGGAATGAGGGGGAGGAGAGGATCTGGAATGTGCGGTTTCCGCTCCTGGGGGACCGACACACGGGACATCCACCCGACGGATTCGGCAGTCGACATCCTCGACAAACGGTATGCCCTCGGAGAAATTTCCCGTGAGGAGTACGAGGAAAGGAAAAGAACCATAGGGCAAGGAAGGGCGTAGGCAATGATGCTCTGCCAATTCTTTGATTGAAGCAACGTGAAACAGGGAGGAACTGATGGAAAAAGTTACAGGAGCAATTACCAGTGAAAGGGAAGCGTACAAGCAGGAGGCATCGAGTTTCAAGAGATTGAGGGCAAGGATCTGCGAACATTGCCCTTTTTGCATTCACGCCCGGAAAAACCCGGACTCGACGATCGGAAAGATATTGCACCACAGGTTTCACGCCGACCACTGTCCGCTATGGACCGCCTACCGGGATGTCTACGGGGAGAGCGGGGACAGGAAACTGACGCATTAAGAAAGGGACAACCAAGAGGCAACAAGGAGGAATGGGCCATGGAAAGGATGAAGAAAATGATGGAGAACATGAGCGGGGAGGAAAGAGTGGGGATGATGGAGCGATGTTTCGAATTGATGAAGGAAAAAGAGATCGTGAAGGACAAGGATCAGGATGAAAAGAAAAAGGATGAATCATCCTGCATTCCGGACATGGGCAAAATGGCGGAATGCTGTCCCGGGATGATGGAAACATTCTTTTCAAAAATGAAGAGCTGTTTCGAGGGAAAAGGGAACGAAGAGAAGAAAGATATCGGTGAGAAGACGGAAAAATAAGGAAAGGAATAGTATCGCAAGGGGTTTGCGGTCCACAGCTTCCGGCTTCCACGGAAATCCTCTCATCCAGTCGGTCTAAAGCCGGGGGGCAGGTCATACGTGCTCACCCCGAGGCGCTGCGCAACTTCCGGACCGGATACTCCCGCTCCGTCATCTGCCGGATCGCCTCCGCGCGGACAACGACGTATACTGCTTGTGCTACATGGACAACTTCTCGGGAGGGAGAAGGTGACCCACTCCGGCAGGAACAAGCCTTGAGTGGGGTGTAAAGCATGCAGGGACAAACGCCGAAAGATTGAGAAAGGTGCTTGCCTAACCCATGTGCCGAATCGGTGCTCTATCGCCCTCCTGCCACTGGCTTTGTTTGACGGCTCTCAGTATCTTCATCTTCTCTCTCTCCGGCTGTGCCTCAATGAAAAGTGTTCAGACGGCATTGCCTTTTCCAGGCCATCGAGAAAAGGAGATCGAGCGGAACACGTTCCCGGTTGCCCGAGGAGAGGACGTCATTGGCCGGCTGGCGATCGTCCGGCTCGAAAAGGGGGATACGCTCCCGGATATTGCCCGGCACTTCAGTCTGGGGATCAATGCGATCAGTGCGGCAAATCCGGGGGTGGATGTGTGGGTACCCGAGGCCGGAGAGCGTGTCACATTACCTCTGAGTTTTATCCTGCCGGACACTCCCAGAAAAGGGATTGTGGTCAACCTGGCCGCCATGAGGCTCTTTCAGTACAAAGAGGATGGGACGTCTCTGTTGGTAACGACCTACCCGATCGGTGTCGGCACCAGCGAGCGGCCTACCCCCACGGGCGCCATGCATGTGGCGCGCAAGGCAGTCCGGCCGACCTGGCATGTTCCTGCTTCGATTGCCAGGGAACATCGCAAGAAAGGGGATATTCTCCCCGCAGCCGTCCCGCCGGGGCCGGAAAATCCCCTGGGAGAATACGCGCTCTATTTGAGCAAATCGGGGTATTTGATCCATGGCACCAATAAACCGGCCAGCATCGGCCTTACCGCGACCAATGGCTGCCTGAGGCTCTATCCGGAAAACGTGAAGATGCTCTTCGATGACACTCCGGTCAAAACACCTGTACTCATTGTTAACCAGCCATATCTCATTGGGCAACGCAATGGCGTACTGTACCTGGAAGCTCATTCGCCACTGGAAGGGTCTGGCGCCCTTGAGTTGAAGAAACTCTATGCAAAATTGAGAGTTATTGAAAAGAACGCCGGGCGCGGGCTTGACTGGAACAAGGTCAAGGTAGTACA
>JBFFNJ010000178.1:0-4691 GCA_041563215.1 Candidatus Deferrimicrobia bacterium
AAAGGTAAAGAATGCTTTTCTCACCATACAGAAGACGCCAAAGGGGAAAGCGATCCTCGAGGCCATGATGATCGACGGGTTTGTAGAAATTCCTGATCGTGACTATGACGGAATTCGGCAGATGGAAAGCGCAATCGCTCGTACTGCAACGGTTGCAAAAAAAGTCAAGAAAAAGAATACCGTGTATTTCGGTATCGTCCCGAGAGACAACCCGAGGATCATGTACGAGAAGTACCAACCTCTTCTCGACTATCTTTCGACGAAGACGCCTTATGCGTTTGAACTCGTGCTGAAGAAGAGTTACGAAGAGACGATAGATGCCCTCGGAAACGGTGAGACGGACATCGCTCTTTTGGGACCTTTGACCTACTTGGAGGCCCATGCAAAATATGGCGCCCTCTGCATCCTGAAACCACGGGGCAGCTCCGGAAGCGCGGGATACAAAAGCGTGATCATAAAGAAAAAAACCAATCCCCTGAAGAGCCTTCTCGATCTCAAAGGGAAAAGCATCGCCTTTGCCTCGTTCAAATCTACATCCGGCAACCTTTTTCCCCGCTATCTTCTTGCGAGCTCCGGCATCCATCTGAGCGATCTGAACGGGTATGTTAATTTCGATTATCACGACTCCGTGGTAAAAGCCGTCCTGAAGGGACAGTACAGCGCGGGAGCGGTTCGGGACTCGGTGGCAAGAAAGTACATGAAGCTCGGCATAGAGATGATTGCCGAATCCGAGGCCATCCCCATGGGACCGCTTGTCGTCGGGCCGGGAACCCCCTTTCTGGTCGTGGAGAGTATAAAGAGGGCCCTTCTTGATCTCATTCCTCCGGATGGCAGGGGGAAAACGACATTGAATCGTCTTGATGAAGACTACCGGAACGGGTTTATCGAGGCATCGGACAGGGATTACGCGGGCATCCGTTCGAAGTTCAATGCCATTTCCCAAACCTGCGGCAGAGGATGCCACCCGAAGATAAAATGGTGAATCGCCTCGTCGGTTTTTTTTCCAGGAAGGGACTTCAGTTTCAGTTCATCGTCATCACGACGTGCGCAATCATCGCGACGATGAGCATTCTCGGCTATATGGCCGTCGACAGGGAAAAGACCATTCTGTACACGGAGGTGGAAAAGCAGGGCCGTCTCCTCGGGGAAACGCTTGCCATACCGATCATCAACGACCTGATCTACGAGAAGCTCGGGCTCGTGGAAGAAGGCGGACTTCTCGATAACTATATTCTGGAGATCTTCAACAGGCAGGATGTGAATCTGCTGTACATGGCCATCCTGGATGAAAAAGGGAAGGTGATGTCCCACAACGACATCACCGAGTACGGGAAAATCTATTCCGACCGGTTGACGCAAGAGACCCTCGTCGAGGATACGACTGTCGTGCAACATTTTTCGAAGGCCGGACATAATGCGCTGGATTTTGGCGTTCCCCTTTCGATCGGCAAGAAGAGGTGGGGCACTTTGAAATTCGGGATATCCCTCGAGAAGGCCGAGCAGGAAGTCCTCGCCACCGTGGAAAAGATCGTGGTCCTGACGATCGTCCTTCTTTTCGCCGCCTTCGCAATCATCTTGCTCTTGAGCAGAAGATTCCTGGGTCCCATAACCCAGCTTGCAAACACGATGGAAAAGGCGTACGGGGACACCCTCGACCTGAAGGTTCCCGTGCGGGGGCACGACGAGCTTGCCGTCCTCGCAGAGCGCTTCAACAGCATGATCGAGAGGATCCGGCAGGCGAACGAGGAACTGAAAAAGACCCATGAGAAACTCGTCCAGTCGGAAAAACTCGCTTCCATCGGAGTTCTCGCCGCAGGAGTCGCCCACGAGATCAACAATCCCTTGGGCGGCATTTTCAATTGCGTTCGGATGTTGCAGCAAAACGGCGAAGACCCTGCGCGGAGAGAAAAATACCTCGGGCTCGTCAAGGAAGGGATGGACCGGATCGAAACGACCGTTACCAAGCTCCTCTGGATGTCCCGGAAGGCCGACCATCAACCTGTCGATGTGAATATCAAAAACGCTGTCGAGAGGGTCTACTCCCTTCTGAAATACGAGATCAGGAAAAGCCGAATCACCTTCCGGAATGAAGTCCCCGCCGACCTGAACTTTCCCTTCGATGTGCACGATCTTCAGCAGCTGCTTCTCAACCTCTTCATCAATGCGATCCACGCTATGGAACCGGAAGGTGTTCTGACGGCGAGGGCTTCCCTGGCAAACTCCACCTTCGCCATCGAGGTCCTCGACACGGGGTGCGGCATCGCGCCGGAGAACGTCGGCAGGATCTTCGATCCTTTCTTCACCAACAAGCCCACAGGGGAAGGGACCGGCCTCGGCCTCTGGTTGACCTATGAAATCGTCCGGACCTACGATGGGGATATCGACGTCGAAACCGAGATGGGAAAGGGCAGCCGGTTCATCATGCGTTTCCCCGCAGGTCAGCCCCGATGAAAGAAACGGTCCTGCTGATAGAGGACGAGAAGATCATGCGCGTGACCCTGGAGGATGCGCTGAAGGGCGCGGGATACGAGGTCATGTCGTTCGCGACGGGAGCCGCAGGTATGCATGCCCTCAAGCACTTCTCGTGCGATATCGCCGTGACCGACGTAAGGCTTCCCGACATGAACGGCTTCGACATCGTCAGAGAGATCGCGAAACAGGGGAATACCCAGGTTGTCGTGATGACCGCGTACGGCACCATACGAGATGCCGTGGAGGCGATGAAGCTCGGAGCCTTCGATTACATCACCAAGCCTTTTGCCCTCGATGAATTCCTTCTGCTCATCGAAAGGGCGCTGGAAATGAAGAGACTGAAGGAAGAAAACATCCGGCTCCGGAAAGACCTCAATACGTGTTACCGGGCACCCAACATCATCGGTGAGAGCGTTGTAATGCAGAGGGTATTCTCGCTCATCGAAAAAGTCTCCGCGTCGGAGGCTACCGTTCTCATCCTCGGGGAAAGCGGGACAGGCAAGGAGCTCGTCGCCACGACCATCCACTACCAGAGCAGCCGGAAAAACAAGCCTTTGATCAAGGTGAACTGTTCGACGCTGCCGGAGGGGCTCATAGAGAGCGAGCTGTTCGGCCATGAAAAGGGAGCGTTCACGGGGGCGATCAAAAGAAAGCCCGGCAGGTTTGAACTTGCGGATGGCGGCACCATTTTTCTCGACGAGATCGGGGACCTGCCTCCTTCGACGCAAGCCAAGATCCTCAGGGTCCTTCAGGAGAGACAATTCGAAAGGATCGGCGGAACCGCGACATTGTCCGTCGACGTTCGCATTATTGCCGCCACGAACAAGAACCTGGAAGAGGAAGTCCGCTCCGGTCGCTTCCGGGAAGACCTGTATTACAGGCTCAATGTCATTCCGATCGTCCTTCCCCCATTGAGAGAGAGAAAGGAGGATATCCCGGGCCTCATCGAATTCTTGATGGACAAGTACAAAAAAAAACTTTCCAGGAATGTCCGGCTGTCGGCGGAGGCAGCGGATGCGCTTCTCCGGTATGACTACCCCGGCAACATCAGGGAGCTCGAAAACACGATCGAACGGTGCGCCACCCTTGCCATGGCAGAGGTGATCGGCCGGGAGGAGTTGCCTGCCGCAGTCGTCGATGGAGGACAAGCCGCAGGGAACCTTCTGCTGTCGGATGTCACCGCCGATGCGGAAAAGAGCCATATCTTGAGCGTGCTGAAGGCGACCCGAGGCGTAAAAACGAAGGCCGCCGAAATACTGGGCATAAGCAGGAAGACTCTCTGGGAGAAAATGAACGCCTATGGGATCAAATAGATAGATGGTTTGCGCCTGGTCCTCGACGACATCCTGCATGTTACGCAGACGTAACAACTCCCATCTAACTTGGGAATAACATTTTAATATTCATTATCAAATAGTTCCCCTTTACTTTCCTCGCGAGCGTTTCCTTCACGTAACGCTTGCGTCAACGCACATCTTTTAATATCAACAAGTTATGAACGGCATGAGATTTGATTATGACAATAGAGGTTTATGCTCCGTTTTTGGGATGGAATAAAGATCAATTACCGTCAGGTTCAGCCGGCTACCGGATATGCTTCCGGAGAGGTGGGTTTTTCCGCCTTTCGAGATGCTCTGGCGATTTTCCAGTCTTGACCAGGAGGTGAGGGATGAAAGTAAGCCGAAGAGATTTTCTGAAGGTCACGGCGGCTGCAGGCACCATGGCAACGGTGGGGATGCCTTCTCTGAATGCCTTTGCTATGGGCGCCAAGCAAAAGTTGCTCGGCGAGTACCCGGGAGAGTGGTTGCCCACCACGTGCCAGGGCTGCACTACCTGGTGTCCGGCGGAGGTTTTCGTGCAGGACGGCAGGGCCGTGAAAGTGAAGGGAAACCGGTACTCGAAGCAGAACGAGGGGTCTCTCTGCCCCAAGGGACACATCTCGCTACAGCAGCTCTACGACCCCGACCGGGTGAAGGTCCCCATGAAAAGGACAAACCCCAAGAAAGGCCGAGGCGTCGACCCGAAGTTCGTTCCCATCACCTGGGACGAAGCTCTCAACACCATCGCGGAGAAGATGATGGAGCTCCGGCGACTCCTGACCCAGGCCGGCCTGGAAATTCCCCGATTTTCCAATTCCCTTATCACGCAACTGAGGTCAACCGGCCTGCTTTACAATGCTTCCAATCCCATTGATGTTGGCCCCGGGCTTTCCATGGAAG
>JBFFNJ010000179.1:0-4673 GCA_041563215.1 Candidatus Deferrimicrobia bacterium
GATGCAGAAAAAGGATTTCGTGGGACTGTTCAAGGCAATGGAGGGATATCCCGTCACCATCAGGCTTCTGGATCCACCCCTCCATGAATTTCTTCCGAAGATGGAAGATTTGATGGTCGAGGTTACAAAGCTCGAGCTTCTCCACGCTGATAAGAGTTTGCTGAATGAGAAAAAGAGCCTCTTGGCGAGGGTAGAGGAGCTCCACGAGTTCAATCCGATGCTCGGCCTGCGCGGATGCAGGGTTGGCATCCTCTATCCCGAGATCACGAGAATGCAGGTCAGGGCTATCATGGAGGCGGCTTGCATGGTGGCAAAGAAGAAGGTGAAGGTATACCCGGAGATCATGGTTCCTCTGGTAAGCATGAAAGAAGAGATGAAAGCCCAGAAGGAGATCGTCGTACAGGTGGCCGAGGAAGTGCAGAGAAAGTACAAGATAAAGGTGAAATATCTCGTGGGGACCATGATCGAACTTCCAAGGGCTGCTATCTGCGCGGATAAGATAGCTGAAGAGGCGGAGTTTTTCTCCTACGGCACGAACGACCTTACCCAGACAGCTTATGGCTTTTCACGGGATGATGCCGGAAAGTTCATCATGGAGTATATGAACACTTCAGAAAAGTGCGTCGGCTGCGGCGGTATACTCGAGAAAGACCTGTCCTGTCCCGACTGCAAGAGGGTATACGAACAAAGGGCTGATAATATCCTTAATTTTGATCCCTTTCAGACCCTCGATCAGGGAGGCGTGGGAGACCTCATAAAGATCGGCGTTGAAAGGGGCAGGCGGACGAGGAAAGACCTGAAGATAGGGATCTGTGGAGAGCACGGGGGCGACCCTGCTTCCGTTGAATTCTGTCATCTGAACGGGTTTGATTACGTGAGCTGCTCGCCGTACAGGATTCCTATAGCGAGACTCTCAGCGGCGCAGGCGGTAATCAGAGAGAATATGAGGAACAGGACTTCTCGGAAGGCAGCGGGGGCGAGGGGAAAAAAGAAAGGAAAATCATCCCGTTGAGAGAAGTTTACCCGTGGGAGGGTGTCGGGGTGACCCCTGCAGGGGTCACCTTTTTTTTGCTTTACTTTTTCCAAATCGCACAATATATTGTATTATCAAAGACGGTATATACACTATGTTGATATAGTAACCCTCAACGGAGATTGCGTATGAAAATAAAATCACTCGAGCTTGTGGGGTTTAAATCCTTCAGCGAAAAGACGGTCTTGAACTTTTCTGAAGGGGTAACCGCCATTGTCGGCCCGAACGGCTCCGGGAAGTCAAACGTCGTTGATGCAATTCGGTGGTTGATGGGGGAGACAGCCCCGACGATGATAAGGACAAAGTTGCTTGAAGATATAATCTTTTCCGGCTCTGAAGCTTCACCGCCAATGGGCATGGCGGAGGTGACGCTTGTTTTCGACAATTCGGAAGGCCCAAAACCGGCAGGGTTCGAGAGCTTTTCAGAGATCCAGATAACGAGAAGGGCGTTCAGGGACGGCGAGTCCGAATTTTTCATCAACAAAACCCCCTGCAGGCTGAAAGATATCGTCGAGCTTTCCCTCGACGCAGGATCAGGGGCACGGGGATACTGTATCATTGAACAGGCCAAGGTCCAGCAGATCATTATGGGAAAACCGGAAGAGACGCGCATGTTGATTGAGGAAGCAGCTGGCGTTGCAAAATATCGGCTGAGAAGAAAGGAGGCCTTGAGGAAGTTAGAAACAACGCGGCAGAACCTCATGCGGGTGTCGGATATATTGCTCGAGGTGAAAAGGCAGCTCAATTCGATAGACCGGCAGGCGAGGAAAGCGAAAAGGTACAGAGTTCTCAAAGGTGAAATCAAGGATATGGAGATCGAACTTCTCAGGAGAAAAGCGGTGAAGGAGAGCGAGGATGAGGCGCGGCTCGAGAATTTATTGCGCGAGACGGCGGCGAGGGCCCAGAGAACGGAAGAAACCTTACAGGCCTGTAAGGTCAAGGAGCAGGAGCTGAGAAACGCCGTGTTCGGTGTTGAAACGGAGATCGAGAGCATCAGGCAGGGGCTGTCTGAGAAAAACGAGTCATTCTACCGCCTCGATACCGAGCACGGCGGGATGATGCGGGAAATAAAAAATGTTTCTGAGAGGATTTCAGCCCTCCACGATGCAGGAAGAAAGATCGAGGTGGAGATGACCGAGCTGAAGAGCAGGATTGCGGGGCTCTTGGATGCTGCGGGGGAGACGGACGACCAAATCGTCCTTTTCCAATCTGAACATGAGGAGCCAGCAGAGCTCCGGGAAACGCTGGAGAGGAGGTTGAAAGAGCTCAAGCAGGAGCAGGATCTTAGAAGGGACGATCTTGTCGACCTTCTTTCCCGCATCGGTGGCTTCGACAACTCGATCAGCATAAACGAGAAATGGTTTTCTGAAACTGATAGGAAGATAAAACATCTCGCACGGGAGCTCGAGCAGGTGCAGAGGGATATCGTAAGAGGAGAGAAGCAGGTGCGGGATGGAATCGAAAGAGAGAGAGAGCTGACGGAGAGTATATACCGCAGCAGCGAGGAGTCCCAGGAGCTGGGCTCTTCGATCTCTCACCGTGAGAGAGAAGTGGAGATGCTGAAAGACAATATCGAAGCGATGAACAAGGAAAGAGAGAGGATCGATAGCCGCCTCAATGCCCTGAAGCAGATTCTTGAAAACTATGAGGTTTTCGGCGAAAGCGTGTCATACATCATGAATGAGTTCCGATCAAAAGGAGACGGGGCAGACATACTGGGGGTGCTCGGGGAATTGATATCGGTTGAAAAGGGGTATGAGAGGGCTGTGGAGGCAGCCCTTGGGGAGAGCCTGAAATATATTATCGTCAAGGACGCAGACGACGGCGTCGTTGCCCTTCGGGCGCTGAAAAACACGGGAAAGGGAAGGGGGGCTTTCGCCCCGGTAAAACTGCGGAAAAGGGACGTCAAGAGCGTCGAGATACCTGCAGGAGAAGGGGTTATTTCATCAATTGCCGGCATTATCTCAGCGCCCGCAGAGTGCAGTGAGCTTATCGAAGACCTTCTCGGGGATGTCCTTCTCGTAAAAACCGTCGAAGATGCCGTGAGGCTGTGGAAGACCAACGGGTTCTGGGCGACCTATGTTACCCTCGAGGGTGACCTGGTTCTGCCCACGGGAGTCATTTCAGGAGGAAGCACGAAAGGTGAAGAAAGGGGCATTCTGAGCAAGCGAAGAGAAATGGCAGAGCTGGAAGGCAAACTGCTGGGTGCAGAGAAGAACTTGAAAAACAAGGAAAATCAGCTCAATGTGTTCAAGGAGGAATTGGCAGAGAAGAGGGTGCTCTTCCAGAAGCTTCAGGCAGAGATAGGTGCCCGGGAAAAGGAAAAACATTCGGCAAAAGTGCATATCGAGTTTCTCGAAAAGGAGATTGAGAAGCAGAAAAAGCGGTATGGATGGAGCGAAGAGGAACTTGCCCATCTGAGAGCAGAGATGAAAAGATATGAGACGCAAAACGAGGAGACCAGGCTCGTGAAAGAGGAGAGCGCGAAAAAGGCTGCAGATTTGGAGAGGGAGATCACGACCCTGAAGAGCGCAATCCAAAACGACGAGAAAAGTTTGAGAGAGCTCGAGGAAAGAACGAGCAAGCGGGATCTTGAGCAGATGGAGCTGAAGGAGCGGAAACGCAGAATCGAAACCGAAATCGAATCGGTGAGAAAAATCGTGGAGGATAAAAAAGCCTACAGGGTCAAGGTTGCCGAAGAGGCTGGAGAACTGGAGCGCAGCAAAGAGGAACTTTTGCTCAGGAAGGAAGAGATGACCGTCCAGCTCAAGGCGGTAGCTGATGGAAGGGAAGAACTCGAGAAAGAAATGGCCGAAAAAAGTGCCCTGATATCGGGCATGAAGGGCAACCTGTCTGATGTGGAAAAAGAATCCGCGGATACCGCATCTGTCCTGGAAACCTTCAGAGAGGAGATTTCTTCGCTGCGTGAGAAGCTCGTGGCGGTAAAGACGCGGCTGGAAAACATACATTCCGTTGCCCACGACAGTTACGGTCTCGAGAAAATTGCCACGAGTCCGGCAACCGAGATTTTTGCCGGTCTTGGTGATGAACTCCTCCTTGAGCAAATGGACGCCACGAAGAACCGGCTCGAGTCGCTGGGGGAAGTCAATGTCTCTGCCATCGAAGAGAGGGATGAGCTTGCGAAGCGTTATGAAAACCTCCTGGCTCAAAAGGAGGACCTTGAAAAGTCCATGAAGGACCTTGAAAAGGTGATTTCGAAAATCGACAGGGAATCCAGGGACAAATTCATGACCATGTTCGACAGCGTGAACGAAAAATTCATGGAGCTTTTCCCCAAGCTCTTTACGGGGGGGAAAGGCCGGCTGAAATTGACGGAGGAGGATAACCTGTTAGAATCGGGTGTGGAAATAATACCCCAGCCGCCTGGAAAAAAACTGAAGAATCTGGCTCTTCTGTCCAATGGTGAAAAAGCGCTAACCGGTATCTGTCTCCTCCTGTCTCTGTTTTTCGTCCGACCGGGTCCATTCCTCTTCCTCGATGAGGTTGACGCACCTCTTGATGAGGCGAACGTAGACAGGTTCAACAAGCTGATTCGAGATATATCCCACAGCTGTCAGGTAATCATGATCACCCATAAAAAGAGGACGATGGAGCTTGCTGACTTTCTCTATGGGACGAC
>JBFFNJ010000180.1:0-4635 GCA_041563215.1 Candidatus Deferrimicrobia bacterium
GCGGGGAGGGGCCTCCCCCTCCCCGTGAGGTTTGCTTTTACGGAACGACCTTCGTGGTGGCAGTGGCAGCGTCATTCGCTGCACGGGTGGTCTCATTTTCAATTGTTGCAGTCCAGAGAATATCTCCGGGGTCGATGGGCGTGTACCCTGGAAACAGGAGCGTGATCCGGCTGTTGCTGGACATAGCCTCAACACCCATGGTTTCATTGTATACTTCCACTCCGTTCTGTACGCCCACTACCGTAGCGGACCTTTCCGTCGAGCTATATTGAGAACCGTTTTTAACCACCAGCTTGAGCGTGACCGATTTTGGCCGCTTGAGGCTAACCCGCTTGGTCACCCGAAAGCCTGCAATATCGAGGATTACGGGAGGAGCAACACATTGATCATTGGCTTCCTCACAGGTCTCACCTGCTGCACAGGGGTCTGTCCCGGGCTGGCAGACACCGGCGACGCATGTCTCGGTTCCGGTGCAGAACAGAGCATCATCGCAGTCGGCATCGACTTCGCATTCCGGGGTCAAACACTGATCACTGGTTTCGTCACATGTATCGTTTGGAGGACAGGGATTTTGCCCGTCCAGACAGCCGGTTACTGGGTCACATGTTTCAACCCCGGTGCAGAACTGGCCGTCATCACAGACCAGAGGAGTCCCCGCCTGGCAGCCATTTACCGGATCACAGGTCTCCGTTCCATTACAGATATTTTCGTCGTCACAAACGAGCAAAGTTCCCGACTGGCACGTGCCATCGTTTGCACAGGTCTCGGCCCCGTTGCAAACATCTCCATCGTCGCAGTCTGAATCAGTTGTGCACTCAGGGGGAGCCACGCACTGATCATTCGCTTCATCACACTCCTCTCCCGGACCACATAGATTACCGGTTGAGGTACAGTCATTCTGCTGATCACAGAATTCCGATCCGTTGCAGAAGAGTCCGTCGTCAGGGCAGCTTACGTCGTTTGGCGTGTTCACACAGGTATCGTTGGCTTCGTTGCAGGAATCGGCTGTGCAGGCGATTCCATCGCTACAATCTATTGGGTTATTCTCGCAGATGCCATTGTTACAGACATCATCGGTACAGAACATCTGGTCATCGCAGTCGGTGTTCGTTACACATTCAGGGCAGTCTGGATCGCCTGTATCGTAGTCGAGGTCACCATCGTTGTCGAGGCCGATATTACTCCCGGCAAAATCTTCACTGCCATCAGGATTGCAGGGATCGATACTCAGGCCCTCATAGTACGGGCGCTGGACATCCTCACCGGCAGGCGTTTCGTTCGTGCTGTGGCAACCTGAACAGGTATGCGCGCCGGAATTCCTGTGGTGTTCGCGCAAACCCGGTCCATCGTGGCAGCCCACGCACGAATCACTCCTGGCATTGCTTAACTGAGATTGGTTTAAGAGAACGGGTGTCTCGTTATTTCCATCCCTGTGACAGGTACCACAATCACCGCTTAGCATTGTCCTGCGATGTACATCGTGCATGTCGTCACCCCACGACATGCCATCCACCCGGGATGTGTAAGGGGATGATCTGAACCCGCCGTGGCAGTCACTACAGCCCCCGTAGTCACTAAAAGCCCCAGCTTCTGGCGTCCATGCGGCCAGCGCCGCGAGGGCGACGATGTATAGGAGGACGACTGAAAACCTCTTCAAGATTTCCCCCCTTCTTCTCTCTTTCGTTGCTGCGATGAAATGCAACGGCCGTGCCAGATCCCGGGATGGGCTAACGCACCGTTTTTGGAAGGTTTTGTTTTTTTTCGGCGGGGGTGTTTCTTTCAGAATCGTAATTATTATCGATTGGTGTTGTAATTTCCTGCAGTTTGCGTTTTCCAGGGAGAGAAAACGAGATAGTATAAGGTCAGGGTGGTAATCCAGACTGCAGAATGAGAGCAAATCAGAGCATAAAAAAACCACCGAGGGGTGAGAGGGGAAAGTTTCGTTCAGGGAACCTTTCTCCTGTTCCCTTGCCCCTACTCACCTTCGGGCTTCCAACTCTGGAATGTGATCAAGGAATAATGGATGCCATCCTCTATCGAGTGGCATTGATGAACTTGTAACTCCAAACTCTAAACTCGAAACTCTCCCTTACCTCCTCCCTCCGCCGCCGCGGAAACCGCCTCCACCCATCCTTACAGATCTCCCGCCACCACTACGGAAACCGCCGCCACCGCGGAAAGACCTGCCTCTGAAGTCCCCACCCCTCGAGAAGCTGCGGCCTCTATTCCCGCCACCCCATTTCTTCACGTGCCCGCCGCGAAAGGAGTGCCCTCTTTTTCCGTGGCCTCTTTGGTTTATGTGCCGGTTGTATCGGCTCTCTCCGCGGTGAAAGATACGGGTCTTATGAGTCCCGTAGCTTTTGTAGCGGTACCGGTCATGGTCTTTGCCCCCGTAACGGTGCCGCCCCCTGTGGCGATGCTTTTTGTAGTAGCTGTCTTTCCTGTAATAGCGATGTTTTTTGTAATAGCGGTGTTTCCCGTAATGACCGTACCTCTTGTATTTGTAGTGCCCGCCGTAAATGCCTATGCTGACGCCACTGTGGAGGTGATGTTTGTGGCGGTGGCCGTAGTAAGGGCCGTAGTAGTAGTGGCCGTGATGATGGCCGTAGGACCCGATGAAAACCAGCGAGACGTGGGGCCACCAGAAATAGCCGTAGGCGGGGTAGGCCACCCACTCACTGTAGCCGTAGGTTTCGTACCTTCCGGGAATCTCCTCGTATATCTGGGGTCTGCTTGCCAGCGCGAGGACATCGTTGTCCCTCTTCTGTACGAAGTCGTCCCAGCTGTCTTTTCCCCTCGCTGCTCCTACCACGACGCCTGCGTTGACGCTGGCCATTTGGCCTTCCCTGATGTCCACTTTGCCCGATTCGTGCTCCACCGTGAGGATCCCTTCCCGCACGGTGACCTCGGTACCGCCGTAGCCGTCCTCGTCAATTCTGAAGGCTCCCTGCCCGAAGAACACAGAGCTCCTCATCGGTCCTAAGTCGAACTCTATGCCGCGCATCCTGCTCTCGAGGGCGCTGACGTACACGCCGCCCGATATGTATCTGAATACAGCGGTGTGGCTGTTCAGGTCGAAGATGGAGATCTCGGAGTTTTCCCTCAGCCGTATGAACTGGGCGGGATCGAGCTCGACTTCTACGAACCCGCCGGGTCCCGTTGAAACCCGGTACTTCTCGGTAAGTATCATGTATTCATGGGCCTGGATCCATTCTGCGTCCGCGGCAGTTTTGACGAGAACCTCTCCTTCGAGGGATCTGATGCGGACCACCTTCGTTTTATTCAACTCGCCGGGGGATTCCGGCTCTTGATCGACTGCAAAGGAGTGTGGTGCGGAGAAAAGTACGAGAGCGAGAAGGGCCGGAAGAAGGTAATGAATTTTTCCTTTCATCGTTCCGCCTCCCTTAGCCAGCCTGACTCCAAACGGGTTCTCGGCCGACATTGCGTAAAAAAGAGAAAAATCAACGAGATAACATCTGACCTCCTCCACTTACCCTATTAGACGGAGAAACGACCGTTCCGTTTCACCTTTCCCGGAATAATCCGGAGAAAACCGCTCGAATAAGGCCTATTGTTGATCTATTTCCATTTTATCTCATAATGGGAGTCGGCAAAAGGGGATGGTGGATCGCGGGACACCCCCCGCGGCCAATCAGGTTTCCGGGGCACATCCTTCATTCACGGCCTTTTCCTTCCGATAAGGAACCTTACGCGGGGACTCCCGCCGGATTGCTGAAAAATTCGAGATTGGGGCGGGAATTCTCAGCTTCGATGACAAACGAGCCGGGGGCGTACCAGGATGGATAACCCGAGCCTGCTCGCCGTAAATCTCCTGTTGATCCTGCTTTTCTGGGGTGTCTCGCTCTGGATATACCATTCCCGGAGCCGTCCGGTGAAGATCAACACCCTTTTCCCTCTGATTGCGAAGTACAAGAAGCAGGGGCTGCATCCCCTGGTGGGGGACAAGAGCGATGTCGCCTGGCTTGCCCTCTGGATGTTCCTTCTGGGGTCTCTGTTCTTTCTCGGTTTGCTCCTGAATCTTTTCCTTTAATCTCTGCCGGTGGGCGGAGGATTTTTCGCCTGCTGCCTGACGGACGGGCACGGAAGATTCGATAGCCGGGGGGAGAAAACTATCCTCTCTTTGGCCCCGGTTTTTCGTCCTTTCCACCAACCCTCCTGATGTGGGAAAATATATATGTGACGGCTGAGAGGAGGTGCGGCGATGCCTGGCAGCCCGAGCAAAGAGTTCTCGTCTTGCGGGACGATTCCCCGCCGTATATGGCTAAAGAGAGTATTGCTTTTTTCGGCGATCTTCGCCGCGCTTCTTCTCGGGGGTCCTCCATCGATGGGTACAGATGAGCGGCTTGACCCTGAGGTGGGTTCCCACAGGATGGGCGAGGATTACCGGTTGCGGGAAAAGCCTGCTCTGAGTGCCGGCAGGGAGCCGGGCGAACAGGCCGTCATGGGAGAGACGTTTCCCCTATACGGCAGCAGGGAGGAGATGATCTTCAAGCCCTGGTTGCCGTCTCCGGTTCTTGTTTTCGTGACAACCGGGAGAATCTCCACAGTCGGGTCAAATCTCAGATCGAATTGCATCGTACCGTCTTTGACGGATATTTCTGACATAGTCAGGGA
>JBFFNJ010000181.1:0-4593 GCA_041563215.1 Candidatus Deferrimicrobia bacterium
ATGTTTATCTTTATGAGCAGCTCCTCGTAGTCGAAGGGTTTCTTCACGTAATCAGTTGCGCCCATCTGCATCGCCCTCACCACCTCCTCGATTTCCGACTGTCCCGAAACGAGAATTATGGGGAGGAATTTGTTGCCGTTTCTAAAGCGCGGAATGAGGTCGATTCCGTTTCCATCGGGCAGGTAAACGTCGAGAATGACCAGGGAAGGATTGTATCGATCATATGTCTCAATGGCCTCTTTCTTGTTCGATGCCACGGATACCTCTAGACCCTTCTCCATGAGATAGGTGCGCGTCAAACTCAAAAAGGAGGGATCGTCATCTACGAGAAGAATTTTTTCTTTCACTTTTTCACCTCGTATTGTTATTGACAGACCAATTCATACCAATTTGCATGCCATATTTGAGATAAAATTTGCCCACAGTGTGAATATATTTTGTACCTTACCGTTTTTGCTAGGATAAACCTGTTCATCACAAAAAGAACAAATATGCCCAAAAGTATCCCAAAAAATATATATATGTAATATATTTCACACATATATGTAATAATTTTCCACCTAGTACTATTTTTCTTACGTATCCTGTGCGGGGAGGGTGAATGAAACCTCGGTTCCCTCTCCCGGAACGCTTTCGATCTCGAGCATTCCCTCCTGAATTTCTACCAGCCGCTTGCATATTGAAAGACCGAGGCCAACGATCCCGGTCCCTTCCCGTTTGAAAATCATCGGGTTGCTCGATAATATTTTCTTTATTTCCGCTTTTGGAATTCCGCTCCCCGTATCCTTGACGGAAACTTTTATCATACCGTCTCTGGCCTCTTTCGCCCGCACATGTATCGTTCCCCCTGAAGACGCGAACTTTATCGAGTTCGTGATAAGGTTATCCAGTATCTGTATCACCTTCATCCTGTCCCCGTAAGCGGTAAGGCCTCCTCCATCTTCCATCCTGTTCGCCAACTCCACATTTTTCATCTCCGCGTATGGCTTTAGAAAGTCAACGCATTCGTTCACCACATCTTCGACCAAAAATTCCGTCAACTGTAGCCTGATCGAACCCATTTCTATCGCATGATAATCGAGTAGCGACTCAATCATGAGAAGAGCCCTCTTCAGGCTCTTCGCTCCCTCGTCGAAAACCTTATTGTCCTGGTCCGTTAATTTCGGGGAACATCTCTCCCAGAGCAGTTTGTGATAACCTTTTAAGACGGTAAGTATGGTTTTCAAATCATGGCTTGTCATCGATATCATGAATGATTTGAATTCTGAAAGCTTTTCTATTTCTTCGTTTTTTGCCCCAAGTTCCCTGACGAGCTTCTTCAGCTTTTTTTCTGTTTTGACTTTCTCATTATGTGTCATCAGCTTCTCGTAGGCCCTCCTTAGCGAGTGAAAGAAAATCTCCGGCTCGAAGGGCTTGGTGATGTAATCGTAAGCCCCGAGCTTGAGGGCCCGTATTGCAGACGCAAGAGAAGCGTAACCCGTTATGACTATCACCGGTATGTTCGGGTTTATGATGCCTGTCTTTGCAAGAAGGTCCAGCCCCGATTCTCCCTCGAGGCTTATGTCAGTAACGATGACAACCCTTTCGCTTTCTGCCTCGAGAAAACTCAGCGCTTCAGATACACTGCTCACACCTCTGGCGGAAAAACCCTTGCTCTCAACAAGAGCAACCATCGATTTCATGAACGGGACATCGTTCTCCACGATGAGAATTGTGGCTGCCTTCATCAATATACTCCGCCTATCTTTTGAAACAAGACGCGAATGACCGTCCCCTCGCCGGTTTTAACGTGCTCAATCGATCCACCATGCTTGCTGACAACCTTCCCGGTAATCCAGAGTCCAAAACCTCTTCCCTCCCCCTTGCCTGACGGCAATGGCCCCACAAAAAGGCCGGGAATGTGCTCCTCGCTAATTCCGCCCCCGTTATCTTCAACCTCCAGCAGGCCTTTATTTCCAGCGTTGGCGGTCCGAACGCTGATCGCACCCCCTGTATCTACCGCTTCGAAGGCATTTCTTATGAGGTTGGAAAGAATCTGCCGCACCGCCCGGGAAGGGGCAGATACCCAAACGCCTTTCTCCGGTCCCTCGACGGAAAATGTCACATCTTTTGCTTCAACCACCTTGCCGTATATCTTTTCCATGACCCTTGACTCATACACGAGATCAGACGTCAAGCGCTCACTATAATCCCCGTACCAATCTCCGCGAAACATCTCCAGCATAGCGTCGACCCTTACCAATTCCTCGCTCATCGCCTCGAGATTATCGAGCGCCACATCCCGCTTTCTTCTCCCTCCGCCATGCTTCGTCATTTCTTCGGTTACGATATGGAGGAAGTTCCTAATCGTTCCAAGCGGGGTGCGGATCTCGTGAAGAAGCTCTTTAAACACCATATCGCTATCCTTGATGTATGAGGTATCGAGAACTCTCTTTTCCAGCTCCACTTTATCATCCACTTTTTTCAGGATGTACAGTTCCCTCCCGTCGTCTTTCTCACTCCATATATCGAATGTCTTTCCGTCTAACTGAACCCTTTTCTCATCTTTTACGAAGGAATTTTCTTTCAGATACTCGAGAAGGGAAGCGGCGACACCCTCATCACCATATTCTTTTATGCTTCCCGCAATGTTGTCCAGGAGTATTATCGTGATACCCGCCCGTCTAGATAGGAAATTTATTATATATTCTGGTGAAAACATTTCCATATCTTTACGAAATATGAAATATTTTCTCCACTTTGGCGGACTGCTTCATTGTATTTGAATTATTTCGGAAAAGTCAATGGTCTTCTGTAATGTAATTTCGATTTATTTGAAAATTAACAAAGGAAATAATTGGTGGCGGTGCAGGGAATCGAACCCCGGACACTGCGGATATGAGCCGCATGCTCTAACCTTCTGAGCTACACCGCCACATGGCTAATTTTATATTTTACACAAAAAAGGCAACCAGTTGAAACGAAAAGATCAAATTGCATGAATTTCAGTGTACCCTCACTTCCTTCCACTTTATCGAAGGTGGATAGAAATCGTTTCCCTGAAGCGCGATCACAACAAATTCCTTCACACCTCTCGAAGATGAAAACCTCGGAAAAAATCCGCCCGCCTCCAGCGTTTCGTTCTCGAACCGGTAATCTTTTTGGAAACCATTTTCGGCAATTCGGTAAACCTCTACGGCAAAGCCCTTTTTCACTGATAGGGATTCGAAGAATCCGCTCTTCCCTATCATCGAGAGAAACACCATGACCTCCTGGTTACCGTCACCATCCAGATCAATGGTTCTTATGTCTTCCACGATCCCATCCAGCGCCGTTGTCACCCGCTTCTCTTCCCGGAGCGTTATTGCACCACCTCCGTACTCGAGCACCGCGTATGACCCATTGAACCAAACCAGCGTGCTGAACTCGATGGATATGCCCTCCTCTATGTGAATCGCCTGAAGCACCTCTATCTGTGTCCCCTCGAGCCGGTTGATCTCCAGCTTTCCCGACGGCTTTCCCCCGGAAAGGACCGACTGGGAGAGGAGAAAAGTCCCGTTCTCTCCGTTGAAGGTTTTTAAGAATACATTCTCGACAACGACCGGGACAAACTTCTTCTCAGCAGGATCGAAAAAAACTACGAGACCCTTCACCCCATAGTCTCCCACGATAGTGGAGACAATTTCAGAACTCCTGTCCCTGTTTATATCCCCGCACGAGAGGGAAAGAACCCTCTCATCTTTTTTCAGTTCGTAGGTGTACAGGCTGAGCAGCGCATCCTCATTGATACTTACCACCGTAATACCGTCATCACTTACCGCGACAACCTCATCCTTTCCGTCCAGGTTTACGTCCCCACCCGAAAACCTGAAATAACCTCCTCCGAAGGAGGGAGAGAAGCGCAGTTTCCCGCTGGGGAGAAGGTTTGAAAGCCGAAGGGGGACATCATCGCCTTTTGTCTCGGGTGTCACCTTCACGGCACTGGCAACGCTTGTTTTCCCGCTTATATCCTTGCCGTAGGCGATGGCACGCAACCGCGAAGAGAGGTCTTCGAGCAGGCCGGGAATTTCACCCGTGTTCTTCCCGGTGAGGTATCTTTTCTTTTTCTCGCCCACTTTATCCGTGAGCAATATGTCGATGGAAATTCCATCGCCTATGCGGGTCAGTGATAGTTCGAGGGTGTATGGCCAGGCATCGCCCTCTTTCGCCTTTTGGTCTTCGACCTCGAAGTACCGGGACAGGCGTGTATACAACATCCTCTCGAATGCCCTTCCCAGGCTATTTTCGAGGTCGTCCGGGTAGTATTCGATCCCTTTTACGAGAAGCCTCTCCCTTGCCTGTGGCTCAATGGAGCTTACGTTTCGAAAAAAGAGCGCAATGACCGTGACAATCAAGAGGATATGGAGCACATACCGCATTTTTACCATTCGGAGATACATCGTGTAGCCGTTGTTTTTTTACCCCAAGCGTAGCAGATCATTGATCACCGACCTTACCCGTGGGCCCGAAGTTTCACTGAAAATGAGATCCTACTTGATCAGCTGAGAAAACTGCTTGAATTCGGGCGTGCCGGCAATTTTTAGAAGAGAAAACCCGACCGTCTCCGTAGTAATC
>JBFFNJ010000182.1:0-4536 GCA_041563215.1 Candidatus Deferrimicrobia bacterium
GAAAACGATCCCTTCTTCTGTCAGCCCCTTCTGAGAATTTACCAGGGCACGGGCGATGCAGAACCCCTCTTTCGCATCCCTGAAGGAGCACCTGTTCAGGCAGTTATACGTGCATTTTTTATCCGTATTGGCTTTCCCCTCCTCTGCCAGCCTTACAAATTCGTTCTGTATTGCCCTGCCGGGAAGGCCAACGGGACTCTTCACGAGCACCACGTCGCCTTTTTCTGCATTGAGATACATACTCTTGAAGGAAAAGGGGGCATCACACTCCTCGGTGCAGACAAACCTCGTTGCCATCTGTACTCCGTCTGCTCCATAAGAGAGCGTCTTCATAATGTCCTCCCGGTCCCATATGCCCCCTGCTGCAATCACGGGGATATCGATGCCCACCTCGCCGAGAAACATCTCTTTTATACCGGGTACGACACGCTCGAGGGAATAGCTCTCCTTTCCCACCTGGTCAAAGGTTGCTCCGAGGTGACCCCCTGCAGAGTTTGGTGTTTCAACGACGAAGGCATCGGGAACGCGGCCGTAACTCTTTTCCCACTTCCGGAAAATAAGGAAAGCGGCCTTCACCGACGATACGATCGGAACGAGCGCAACGTCGGGATAGTCCCTTCCATATTCGGGCAGCTTGAGAGGAAGACCGGCACCTGAAATAATCACCCTTGCTCCCTTTTCCATGCTTGTCCGGACCATGTTCTCATAATCCGTTAAGGCAACCATGCAGTTGGTTCCCACGTTTCCCACGGAAGTAAGGTCAAAGGCCCTTTCGAGTTCATCGCCAAGGGCCCTGATGTTTGACTCCCTGTAGGAACCGGGCCCGTTGTAATACTTCGAGTAGATGCCCAGGGCAACTGAGGCGATGATGCCGATACCCCCCGCCTCCGAGACAGCCGAGGACAGGCGCGAACGCGAAATTCCAACACCCATGCCTCCCTGAATGATGGGATACTTGGAACGAACCTTACCTATTTTGAGTTCCGGGAGTGACAATGATTCTCCTCGATTTATCTGTTCTGAAAATTATACTACCTTTGCCCCCATCCCTTGAGAAAAATTGAATCTTTCCCCGTATGCAGCAGAGCATGATCGGTTTTGGCCTCCGGCGATTTCATCGTGTCACGGGGAGACAGAAAAAACCGGGGGATACCATCGAGTTCGTTTTTCCCCCCACACCTCTTCCCGCTACTGCGATAATATATCCTAATTACCATTCTGACAAAAAGGGAAAATATAGATGCTCCTGAAGAAAATCACCGACGGCATCTACACGGTTCGGGCTGAAAACGAAGGAAGGTTTCCCTATTCTTTCAGCTTTCTCCTCCGGGGAGACAGAAACATTCTTCTCGATGCGGGGGCGGGAATAAACAGCCTGGATAAACTCAGAAGGGAAGTTGAAATCGACCTGGTCATCATATCCCATACACATGGGGACCATATCTCTTCCCTGTCCGTAATCAAAGACATACCCTGCGTCGTACCCGAAATGCAATGGGAGTCGGTTCTGGATATCGACAGACTCGGACGCAGGTTCGTAAGAGACGATGAGGCTGCATTCAGAGTGTGGAAGCATTTTATGGTCTCGACTCTCGGGGTCATGTCCTTCACACCCCACGGGACCTACGGGGAAGGAGACACCTTCTCAACGGGCAGGCACGATCTGGTTGCCCTCCATACACCGGGTCACACCGCTGACCATTTCTGCCTATTTGAAGAGAGAACGGGCACGCTCTTTTCCTTCGACATAGACCTGACCTCGTTCGGCCCCTGGTACGGCCACGAAGAATCGGACATAGAATCCTTCATATCCTCCATCCGCAGGGCCAGGGATATTTCTCCGGAAGTGCTGGTATCCTCGCATGTCCCTCCTGTTCATGCCGCAATCAAAGAACATTTGGACGATTACGAGGAAAAGATCTACCGGCGCGAGGAAAACATCAGAGCGCTCGTTACCCGTGGATTTTCAATCGGGGAAATGGTAGCGGAATCACCGATCTACGGGGGTCATCCTCACATACCGGAGCTCCTCTCCTATTTTGAAAAGGTCATGATAAAAAAACACCTGGACCGCCTGGAACAAACCTCGCGAAAATAATCGGCAAAGATCTCTTCGGCTGTCCTCCCGATTTCTCTGGACTTATAAACATATCTCTGACATCTTAAGCATAGCACGGCGACGTGGACCCGAGATGCGATACAAATACGGGATGATTCATGGACGATTCCAGCCATTCCATCTCGAGCACCTGCGCTATTTCCGGATGGCATGGGAGCAGTCGGTAAGAGTCCTCATCGGCATTACCAACCCGGACCAGAGCACCATCATCGAGGATGACCTGAGCAACCACCGTCACCTCCCGGAGGATAATCCCTATACCTACACGGAAAGACTGATAATGATTACAGATACGCTTCGGGAAGAGGGCTACGACATGGACCGTATCTACATCACTCCCTTCCCCATCCACCATCCCGAACGCTGGAAGCACTACATTCCGGAAGAGACTGCGCTCTTCGTCATCGCCTACTCTCCCTGGGAACGGCAGAAAGCGAAGATGCTGGGGCAGGCCGGCTTCAAGGTGATCCTGATAGAAGGGTTGGAAAAGGGAATCAGCGGTCAGCAGATCCGCTCGCTCATGGCATCAGGCGAAAGATGGCAGCACCTCGTCCCTCCCGCGGTGGCTCGCCACCTTACGGGGCGCCGGCCGAAAGGAGCGTGAAGGAGCCCTTGGAGCAACCTTCCCCGTGCACAGACCCCTGCGACCTTTGCCCTGTGAGCGCCGGACACGGTGTTTCGGGCTCTGACCCTTTACGAGTTGTTCTTTGTCCCTTCCAGTTCCCGCCCAAATGCTGCCCAGAAGGGATCGACCCGCGGATGATCGAGGGGCTTTTTCATCCCTTTCTCGAAAAGAGCTATTCCCTCCTCTTCGGGTACCACCTCACCCACCTCGGATGACCCTATCCCCTCGCTTTCAAGCCTCTCTACCACCTCACTGGACTTGTGAGGCCTCACCGTTATGATCAGGGTCCCCTCGCTTATGGAAGAATAGGGATCGATGGAGAAGAGGTTGCAAATCTTTTGGACTCTGTCCTGAACGATGATCTTCTCCTTGTCTATGACCATCCCCACCTTCGAGGCCCGGGCCACCTCGAAAAGCCCCCCCCACACGCCACACTCGGTTGCATCGTGCATCGACGTAACGCCATCGTCCCGGACTCCAACGGTAACGGCGGTCAGGGCATCCTTGACGACACTCATCTCGTAGAAGAGCTGCTCGGCGTCCCGGGCAAAATCCTTTCCGAAGGCATCCGCTACCTTCCCGGGAAATGTGACGGCAAAGAGCCCGGACGCCTCGATGGCAGCTCCTTTGGTCACGATCACCCGGTCCCCCACCCTCGCGTCCCGGGGAGTCAGGCACCTTTCGCGGGGGCCGACGCTGATAACCGTTGCTCCGCCTACCATCGGATAGCCACAGCCATGGTACCTCCCCGTGTGGCCGGCGACCACGCTTATTCCCAGCTCTTCGCACTCGGAATGAATCTTCATCCACATCGTCTCGAACTGGTCCGCCGTCATCTCGAGGGGAAGGTTCAAATCGATGGTCATGTACGTAGGGCTCAGACCGCTCGTTGCCGCATCAGATGCCAGGATGTGCACGGCAAACCACGCCGACCTCTCGAACCCGTATTCCGGCACGATGAAGACCGGGTCCGTGGTAAGAGCCATTACCATCCCTCCCCCGATGTCGACGACTCCCACGTCGACACCGTGCATGGGACCGACGAGCACCTCTTTTCTCTTGTATCCGAGATGGGGGAGTATGATGCGCGAAAATATCTCGGGGGAAATTTTTCCGATCTCGGGCATTTCGTGTGACATGTCTCCTCCTGGCCTTTTTTCCTTCCCCCTCGAGGGGGGAGGAACCCGCGTTTCAAGGTTATCCATTTTAATATATAATCTTTACCTACAAAAGATGGCTGTGATGCCATCCTCGGAAATGGAGAAGCGACATGACAGATTTTCACATGAAGGTGCTATCCCTGGTCGTCATTGCTCTGGCAACGATACTGTATGTGTATGCGCCCTGGAAGCCTAAGAAGCAATGCCCTTCCTGCGGTCTCAAAGTGGACAAGGAGTTGAATCACTGTCCCAAATGCAGCACTGCCCTGCTCTGAACACACCTGCTGCCCGTTATAAAGAGGGAGCATTCCATAATGGAAAAACCGAAGGTCATCGCCGGCGGAGCCCTCTTCGGTTTCTGGGGAATTTTCCTCTCCCTGCCCGTCGCGGGGATAGTCAAGGTTCTCTACACCTACTCCATGGTCCATGCCGAAAAGGAGGGGTAATTATTTCCCGGGGAGCAACCGGTGCCCGAAGAAACTATAGAATTTTTACAATGAAATTAATATTTGAATAAAATTTTTTGCATTTTCATATATAATAGTACCTGCAGTTCCATATACATCTTTTCCCTCTACCAGACGGCATCTCCTGGGGGCAGGAGGTGCCGTCGCTTAAATCTCCAGCCCGCA
>JBFFNJ010000183.1:0-4479 GCA_041563215.1 Candidatus Deferrimicrobia bacterium
CCACTATGGCGAGGACCTCCCCGTTTGGGATGTCGATTGACAGAAGCGCGCCCTGCAGTTCGATCTCTTTTGCCTCCTGGTCTCCGCTTTCATCTGCCATTTCGATTTTTTCAATTTCCGCCCGCCCGTTATCACTTTTCTCTTTTACAATAGTTGGTTCGAGTTCCTCGATCCACTCGCGCAGACCTGTTTCAGCCACCTCCTGGAGTTCCCTGTCCATGGTGGTATAGACCTGCAGCCCACCTTTGTAGAGGGCATCGTAACCATATTTTTCAAGGAGGTATCTTCTTACGTACTCGACGAAGTAAGACCCCGTCGACTTCTCGTTTTTCGGGACGAGCGTTACCGGTTTGAGAGCTGCAAGTATGGCATCTTCCTGTGTTATGTAATCCTCGTCCACCATCCTTTCGAGGACGTACCTGCGACGCATGAGGGCTCTTTCAGGGTGAACCCGGGGGGAATAGTAACCGGGTGATTTTGGGAGGCCCGCTATGAGGGCTATTTCGCCAAGGGTGAGCTCACCGGGATCCTTCCCGAAGTAGGTCCTTGAAGCAGCATTCACGCCGTATTGTCCCTCTCCAAGGTAGATCTGGTTCAGATAAAGGCCGAGTATCTCGTCTTTCGATAGGTTATTGTCAACCTTGATTGCCAGCAGTATCTCGAGCACTTTTCTCCTTATGCTTTTTTCGGGCGTCAGGTAGAGGAGTTTTACGAGTTGCTGCGTGATGGTCGAACCCCCCTGGGAGAATTTGAATTTTTGGATATTCTTGATGAGGGCGCGCATGATGCCTGAAAGGTCTATCCCGCTGTGCATGTAAAACTTGGAGTCTTCGGCTGCGATAAAGGCTTTTTTGATGAGCTCCGGTATGTCTTCGAAGGGAATGGTCGTTCTCTGCTCAATGGCAAATTCGGCTATGTTTCCGCCGTCTCTGTCGTACACTTTCGTGGCGTTGTAGGGACGATATTCCTTCAGTACCGACACATCGGGGAAAGGCCCGGTAAAGTAGACAAAGAGGATTCCGCAAAAGATACCGGCAGCCAGGCAGGTCAAGGTGATTGCGGTGACTCTGATTCTTCCGGTGAGCATCCCGCCTCGTTCCGTCTGTTTATGTGTTCAGTGGCACGTGAAGCAAAACCGCACATACCAGCATATAGTATAACACCCAGCCATACGGTACCATATAGTTACCCTTCGTGAATATAGCTTTCCCCCGTTCCGTCTTCTTTTTCAGGGAGGTCAGTGCTATGGAGATGAAGAAGATACTCGGGCCCTTTGCGTTGCTCCTTCTGCTCACCGGCTGCAATGTCGAGGGGTCGTTTGTGTTCGATGGTGATGATGGAGTGATCGTTGAAATTGTCAGCATCGATGCGGAGGATGGATACATGGATACCGATGGTATATTCCTTCACGACGGAATACTCGTAGAAAGGCTCGTTTCAACAGGGTTTTTTTCCTTCCCCCTTCACGCTATCCCCCGCCATGCTTCCATTTCGCGCGCTTTCCTGTTCATCGGTGTTCACTCTGTATTCGCTCCGGAAGAGTCTTTGGTGATAGATATGTTCGCAGGGTCCGGTATGTACGCGGGAAGCTTCGAGTTTTTCCTGTCCGATGAGATGAGCTATGTCTTTCTCGATGTAACGGATGTTCTGATCGATGCCCTGGAGGGAAACGGGGGCCGCTTTCAGATAAGCCTCGAAGCCAGGAATGGGGCCGTTTTTCTCGAGGACGGGGGGGATAACCTGGGAACCGGTCTCGTTCCCTTAGTTGAGGCAACCTATTTCTGAGAAACCACAACCGGGGGCTGGTATGGCCGGTGGAAGAGTGATGATAGAAGCCCGTTCTTCAAAGGGGAACCTGATTATCGAAGCGCGTCTTCTTAGCTCTTTCCTCGAGAGGCTTTTCGGTCTTGCGTTCAGGAGACTTAACGCGGTGGGGGAGCCGGTGATTCTGTTTCCCTGCAGTTCCATCCACACGTTTTTCGTAAGGTTCAGGATAGATGCTTTTTTCGTGTCATCCAGCGGGGAGGTGGTAAAGATAATCAGGAACATTCCCCCGAACAGGATCATATTCCCGGTCAAAGGAGCGAGGCTGGTCCTTGAAACCCCCGCCGAAAAGATTTATCTTCCCGATATCAAAAATGTTTTTATCCCCCACCTGATTGAAAATAATCCCTGAAAAATATATCCTTGAGATAACAGAGATATATGCGGAGAGACCTGATGGCCCGGAAAAAAAAGGTTTCCCAGGAAGAGCTCGAATCGGCACTGTCCGGCATTGCCCACGAGATTCGAAATCCCCTCAATGCGCTGAGCATCAACAATCAGCTTCTCTCGGAGTATACGTTTCTTCTCCCCGAATGGTTTGAAAAGAAAGGGGAAATGCAGGAGATCATCGACTCGAACCTTCGGGTTTTGAACAGGCTCAACGACATCGTTTCGGAATTTTTGAGGCTGACCCGCCCGAAAAAACCGGAGTTTGTCGTTACTGACCTAAACAGGGTTGTCGAGGAAGTGGTGCGGTTCGTGGAGGTCGACTTTCGTGGCAGGGACATCAAGGTACGCTATTCTCCCCTCGATGCTCCCTGTCCTGTTCTCGTCGATGAAAAAATGGTGAAACAGGCGCTCTTGAACGTCCTTTTAAACGCCGCGGAATCGCTTGACAAGGAGGACAAGACGATCAGGGTTACAACGGGAAAAGAAGAGAATTTCTATTTCGTAACGGTCAAGGACAACGGTTGCGGGATCGAAAGGAAAGACAGGGGAAAAGTGTTCTCGGTGTTCTACACGACCAAGAGCGAAGGAAGCGGGTTGGGTTTACCCATCGTGAAGGGGATAATGAGGGACCATCACGGCAAAATACGCATAAGGAGCAGGAAGAGAAAGGGGACTGAGTTCACCCTCTCTTTCCTCCCAGAGGAAAGTTTCCGGGAGGTGTTGGCGAAGAAACACAGGGGTGGGTATCTTCCGGAGGTCGTAAAATGAAATCGCTCCCGGAATTTTCTGGAAAGAGCGTAACGGTCATCGATGATGACAAAGAGAATCTCACGAGCATCGGACGGGCGCTGACGAACCTGGGCTTCGAGGTGAGGCTTTTTAATTCCCCTCAGGACTTTATCTCCCGTATCGATGAATCCGGGGGGGACATAATCATAACTGATATGAAGATGCCGGGTTTCGACGGTATGGAAGTTATCAGGAAAGTGAAAGAGGCTCATCCTCATGCGCCGGTAATCGTCCTCACGGCCTTCGGGACGATCGGAAATGCAGTCCGGGCAATCAAGGAGGGGGCGACGGATTACCTTCAAAAACCCATTGATATGGAAGAGTTGAAGGGTGTCCTCATCAAGACCATGCGGGCTCGGGGGATGATGGAAGAACTGGGGACACTGAGAAGACTCGTTAAAACCGAAGTCGGAGAAATTCTCTACCGTTCGCGGGAAATGGAGAAGGTGATGCAGATGGTGCGTATGGTTGCTCCCACGAAGGCAAACGTCCTGATTCTTGGCGAGTCGGGCACGGGGAAGGAGCTGGTTGCGCGTGCCATTCATGAGATGAGCCCGCGGAAGGAAAAGCTTTTCATGCCGATAAACTGCGCCGCCCTCACCGAAAGCATTCTTGAGTCAGAGCTGTTCGGTCATGAAAAAGGCGCATTCACGGGCGCAGTCGGCGCAGTGAAGGGAAAGTTCGAAATTGCGGCCGATGGGACGCTCTTCCTCGATGAGATCGGTGACCTCACTCTCTCAACGCAGGCGAAGCTTCTCCGGGCAATCGAGCAGAAAGAGATCCTGAGAGTGGGAGGGAACAAGGTCATCAGCGTTGACGTGAGGATAGTGGCCGCTACGAACTCTGACCTGAGGGGCATGGTGTCGTCGAAAAAATTTCGGGAAGACCTCTTTTTCAGATTGAGCGTCTTCACGATACACATTCCGCCGTTGAGAGAGAGAACAGAGGATATACCCACCCTGGCAATCCATTTCACAAAAAACCTGTGCAGGGAAAACGGTCTCGAGGAGAAGAGGATTTCGGCTGAAGCGATGCGGGTTTTTCAAGAGTACCCGTGGCCGGGCAACGTGAGGGAGTTGAGAAATGTGATCGAATCGATGGTTCTCCTTACAGAGGGGGAGGTTATCTCCGAAGAGGTTCTCCCGTCTGAACTCAGAAGGGAGCGATACAGAGAGGCAAAGGCCCCGATACCCGTCGCGGGGAGGGTGGAGTCCCCCGCCGTAGACGAGGGGGGCGCCGTGGTCGTTCCGCTGGATGAGATTGAAAAAAATGCCATAATCGAAGCATTGAAAGCTACGGGAAACAACAAGACAAAAGCGGCTAAGATGCTGGGTATCGGAGTAAGGACCCTCTACAGGAAAATCAAGGAATACAAAATACCGTAGCGACGGCAAAAGATCTGCCAAAATGACACATCAGGCCATTTTGGCATACTTCATTGGTGTCTTTCTCTAATAACAATCATCGGCGTAAATC
>JBFFNJ010000184.1:0-4466 GCA_041563215.1 Candidatus Deferrimicrobia bacterium
GAGCGAGAAACAGGGCAAAGATAATACCTGCAACGGAGGTTTTACTTCGAAACGACTTTTCCATCGAGAATGCTTCCGATGGTCTCTTCCAGTTTTTTCTCGTCACCGGGCTCGTAGTTCTCGTGCCAGTACCGGACGTTCCCGGAACCATCGATGACGATCGTCAGCGGGGCAGCCACGAGCCGGTACATGTCGACGAGGGTGAAGTCAGGGTCGGGAATGACCGGATACTCCATGACGACCCCTATCTTTCCCCTGTGCTGTTCCAGAGCCCCGGCGTCAAGGGCATCCACGTTTACACCCAGAATCAATATCCGTTTGCCGAATTTTTTGGAGAGTTCGTTTAAGTGCGGGATCTCCTCTATGCAGGCCTGGCACCGAAGGCCCCAGAAGTTTAAAACCACGGCGTCGTGCTGGCTGATCAGGGAATCGAGAGCAAACGTGTTGCCGCTTACGTCAGCGACGCTAAATTGCGGGGCACGTGTCCCCACCATGCTCCCGCCCTCTTCCTGAGCGCCGGCTGAAACAGAAACCAAGAGGAGTATGGTAAAAGCCACCAGACAAGATTTAAACAACTTTATAGTCCCCATTTAAGAACCCTCAATGTGAAAATGCGTACTATGACCCAACAATGGTCTCCTCTTAAATTTAGTTCACAAACCGTGCCAAAAAGACGGTAATGTGCCGCTGTGCTTGGAGCCCGAAAAGATGCGGCGCACCCTACTTCTTTCCCTTTTTCCCCCACCAGTCACGCCATGTTCCGGGGTCCTCGCCGAGGTTTTCCCCCGTGATCTTTGCAAGCGCACCGGCGGCCTCCTTCCTGACCGTCGGGTCCCCGTCTGTGAGCGGTTCGATCAGCGGCCCGACCGCCCGTTCGTCACCGATCTCTCCGAGGCCCCAGGCGGCCGATCTTCTCACAAATGGGTATTTGGACGAAAGAGATCCGATGAGGGGGTCGACCGCCGCGGGGTCCCCCAGCATCCCCAGCGACCGCGCTGCGGCGTCCTGAACGGTTGGCTCGTCAGCATTCAGGGCATCGATCAGGGGTTTCACGGCCCGCGGGTCGCCGATCCTGCCCAGGGCCGATGCCGCGATCCTCCTCCCGTATACGTTTTCCTCGCTCATGGCTTTCACCAGGGGGGCAAAGGCCAGGGGGTCTTTTATCCTGCCGAGGCCCTTCATCGCCATCTTCCTCACCCTTTCGTCCTGGTCGTCCAGAGCCTTTATGAGAGGCGCCACGGCCCGGTGCTCCTCCATCTCTCCGAGGGCCCAAACGACCCTGTACCGCCTGTCCGGGTCTCTCTCGTCGATCGCCTGCATGAGGATCTCCCCCGAGCGGGGGTCGTCGATCTTGAGCAGGGCGTCCACGGCTACCTTCCGTATCTTCCACTCCTTTATCGCATCGATAAGGGGGGGTATGGCGCGGGCATCCCCTATGTTCCCCAGGGATGCCGCGGCGCTGTCCCGCACGTAGGGAAGCTCGTCTTTCAGCGCGGCAATCAGCGGGGCAACGGACCGGGGATCCTTGATCTCTCCCAGTGCCCTCGCCGCCATCTGCCTGACGGGCCAGTAGTCGTCCCGAAGCGCCTCGATGAGGGGGCCGACCGCGGTGGGGTCCTGCGTGTCACAGAGGGCCCCGGCAGTTATCCTCCTCGTCTGGCGGTCTGTACCTTTAAGCGCGGCAAAGAGGGATTTCATTGCCCGCGGGGAATCGCTCCTGCACAGCGCCCACGCCGCGTCCTCCCTCACCTTCTGGTTTTCGTGCCCAAGGGCCCCTATGAGAGGGTCTACCGCGGCGTCCCCGATGCTGACCAGCGCTTTTGCCGCCTCCCTCCCCGGGGATGTCGTCCCGAACTCGGGGTGGGAAACGAATGCACCGTCGCCAAGAAGGGAGATCAATGGGGGCACCGCCTCCGCGGCGTCAGGGCCCATCTCCCCGAGACGGAACGCGCTGTTCGCCCGCACGGACGGGTCGGGGGAACGCAGTCCTTTCACCTCCTCGGCGACGTCGATGCGGCTTTCCGGGGATTTCTGTTCCGATGGAGGGGACGGGCCCGAGCAGGCAAAAAGCAATACCGCCGTTACCAGTACCCGGAGAAAATGACGGGTGTTTTCATGTGTGCGTATTTTCATACTGTTACCTTTTGGGAAGAAACTCTGCGTATTTAAGAAACATAGGACTATTATACGGCATGCCCCGGGAGGCGGGCGAGGAAAGAACGGGTGGGGGCAAAAGCAGACGCTAGAGTTTCCGTATCTCTACCCCCTTCAGCCTCTCCTCTATGAGCTCGCCGACCTTCTTTCTCTTCTTCTCGGCGACCAGGTAACGCTCTATGCGCTCTTTCGCGTCCTCGAGGGGGGTGAATCCCTTCTCCGACCGCTCGTCGACCCTCACGATGTAGAAGCCCATGTCGCCCCCGACGACGCTCGAAATCTGGCCCTCCTTCATCTGCCGTATGTTTTCGAACAGTTCCCTGCTCCCCACGTCACCCGAAGATATGGTCTTCCCCTTCACCAGGTTGGTATACTTCTCATCTGTGAAGAGATTTTCTTTGGCCCCCGCATCTTTTACCAGGGAGCGCAGCCCCTCCGCCTGAGGGGCGAAGAGGTAGGAGACCTTCAGGATGAGGCCGTGGGAGAAAAAGCCTTTGTTCTGCTCGTAAAAGGTGCCCACCTCTTTCTCGCCGACAGCCGCCTCTGCTTCCTCCATAAGGGTTTCGAAAGAGGCATAGTAGACCGTCTTGAGGGTGAAGTCGAACATCTCCTTGGCCCACTTTTCCTGGAGCGCAACCCCCTGTTTTGCGGCCTCCTCGCCGATGGCGTAAAATTGGGCGAGCTTCTTCAAGTCCGGGACGACGATGTTGGCCCACGATTCGGCGGGGTACTGCCTGAAGTAGACGAAGTAGTTGGCGGGAATCATGCTCCTCAAGTCCCGGTAGCGAACCTTCAGCGGCCGTTTCCCTGCGTGGATGGTGAGTATCACCTGGTCGCCGAACTCGCCGCTCTCCCCTTCCTGGCGGACCGCCTCGTCGAGCTCTTTCTCGTGGATGGTGTAGGCGAGCCCCCCCGTAATGGTTCCGAATTTCTTAGCGATCATCTCCTCGACGAGCTTTTCCTTCTCCTCCTCGATGTAGGCCGACACGGCCTCTTCATCCATGTCCACCCGCTTCCTGACGTAGCAGAGGCCCGCCCCGATACCCGTCTTGACGGGTTTTGATATCTCCCCCTCCTTTAAGCCGAAGAGGTACTGCTCGTCGAAGGGGTCGAAAAAGCCCGAGCCCATAAAGATGAGTCCGGTGCTGCCGGTAAAGTTTCGTTCCACGAACTCCTCGTATCCTTCCGTTCCTGGTTTACCCGCATTCCCTTCGAGGCCCTCGTAAAAGCTCTCGGCCTCATCCATCGTGGGGAATTTTTTGACGGAAAAGTCTACCCGTACCCACTCGTCGTGGATCAGGGCCTCCATCTTCTTTGCCGGTGGCACAAGGGTCTTTTTCAGGTGGTCCCTGAAGTCTGCCGCCAGGGCCGAATCGCGGTAAATACCTATAATATCAGCAACTTCGGAAAGCCGGTGAAGGCCCCTCTCGACACCGAGGGCGATGACGGACCAGTAGCGGGCAAACTCCCTGACAACATAGTCGACACTGGAGCCGCCGTGCCCGGCCATCCCCCGCCCCGACAGCATCCGGGCGCCGTAGCGTTTCAGCTCCTCCTCCGTGACCGCCCGGGACCCGACCATGTAGAGCGGCTCCCCTTCGTAGGGAGTTCCGCCGAGCGCTGAAAGGACCGGATCCCCGGAAGACGGCTGAACTGCCTTCTCTCTTGCCCCCTCGCTGCAGGCAAGAAGGAGAAAGGCAGCAAAGAGGGTGAGGAGAAGGGCTCTGATAAACGTTTTTCCCATAATATTTCCCCTTGAAAACAGGAAAGGCGGAGATTTCCTCCACCCTTCCCATTACCATCACTGAAAGGAAAAGCTTCGATAACAGCTTACTTCTTGAGCACCTCTGAGATGATGAGTTCTTCGTCCTTGTTCATGAAACCGCCCTTCATGAAGTATATCTCTCCGTCGGCTTTAAACAGAACGAGGGCCGGTGTGAAGGTGAAGCCGAACCTCTCGGCCACCGCGAACTCCGTGTCGAGATAGTAATCAAAGTCAAACTTGGTCTGCTCCATGAAGCGCTTCGTGCTCTTCGCTCCCGCCGCGTCTACGCAGATGGCAAGAACGCGCAGGTCCTTCCTCTCTTTCTTCAGCGAGTTCAAAAGAGACAGTTCGGCCCTGCATGCCGAGCAGGAAGAGGCAAAAAACGCGAGGGCCGTCACGCCCTCCTTTTTCAGTTCCACCTGCTCCGTCTTCTCTTCCATGTTTACGAGCTCGAGCGAAGCAACCTTGTCCCCCACGGCGAGGGGTTTTTTCTCGCCCTCATGCTTTGCGGCAAACGAGGCGGCTGCAAAGATGGCGATGAGGGCCA
>JBFFNJ010000185.1:0-4461 GCA_041563215.1 Candidatus Deferrimicrobia bacterium
CCGACTTGGCCCCCTTTGCCGATGCCTCCATGACCCCCGAGAGGCCGCCGCTTATGACGGCTGCACCCCTTTCGGCCAGCAACCTGCCCACCTCCTCGGCCCTGCGGTAGGTTTGCCCGTCAACGTCACTTCCCCCGATTATTCCTACCTGCATATCTGACTCCTTTCCCCGCATAGTTCTCCCGGCACGCGCTCTTTTTCCGGGAAGTATATCCTCTTAGAAGATTTTATTTTATTCTGCGTATTATTTCTGTTAGATTGGAAATGGTTTTTCCTGCAGGAATTGAATCTCTAAAAAAGGGGATGGACATGCGATTTCGACTGTTTCCAAGAGATGAGAAGTTCTTCGAGATGTTCGAGGCACAGACGGAGAGAGTCATGGAGGGAGCAAAGCTCATAAAGGAGCTTTTCGATAACATGGAAAGGGCGGAAGAACTCGCAGTCCTGATCAAGGATAAAGAGTCTGAGGGAGACGACATAACCCATAAGATTGTCGAGAGCCTCCACAAAACCTTCGTAACCCCCATCGACCGTGAGGACATACACAATCTCACCAGCAAGCTCGACGATATCCTCGATCACATGGAGGCGGTTTCCGAGCGGATCGTGCTCTTCAAGATAGACAAGAGCACGAGTTATGCAAAGAGTTTTGCCGATGTGCTGATCGAGTCCGTCGAGGCGATCATGAGTGCGGTGAAACTTCTCCACGATATGAGGAATTCCGAAAAAATTCTGGAGTACTGCATCGAGGTAAACCGCTTGGAAAACGTGGGGGACAGCTACTTACGAAGCGCTCTGGCCGAGCTCTTCGACGGGGATTACAATCCCATGGAAGTCATGAAGTGGAAAGAAATCTACGAGCATCTCGAGAATGCGGTGGACGATTGTGAAGACGCCGCGAATGTCATCGAGGGTGCCGTCCTGAAATATTCTTGATAAGAGTTCGCGACGAGGGAGAGCTGGTGTGGATCCTGGATGGCTGATCTTTGTGGTTGTGGCCTTCGCCCTTATTTTTGACTTTACCAATGGGTGGAACGACAGTGCCAATGCGATTGCAACGGTTGTCTCGACGAGAGTGCTCTCCCCCCTTCAGGCGGTTTTGTTCGCTGCGGCCTTGAATATCGCCGGGGCGTTTTTCTCCACGGCTGTCGCCAAGACGATTGGAAAGGGAATCGTTGCGCCGGAGCTCATCACCCAGACGGTGGTCTGCGCAGCTCTGGTGGGGGGCATATTCTGGAACACGGTGACAACCCTGATGGGGCTTCCCATCAGCGCCTCCCATGCCCTGATCGGCGGCGTCATGGGGGCGGGGATAGCCCACGGGGGCTTTGCCGTATTGAACACGAAAACGCTTAAGCTCATCTTCAAGGCCATGCTCATATCTCCCCTCTTCGGGTTCATCCTGGGCTTTCTCTTCATGGTCCCCATCCTTCGTCTCTTTTTCCGGGTCACCAGGGGGACGTCGAACAGGCTGTTCAAGAAATTGCAGCTCTTCTCGGCAGGGGTGATGGCGTTTTCCCACGGCACGAGCGATGCCCAGAAAGTCATGGGGGTGATCACCCTGGCCCTTGTCTCGGGCGGCTATCTCGAGACCCTGGAGGTTCCCCAATGGGTGATACTCTCCTCTGCCCTCGTTATGGGCCTCGGGACGGCCATCGGGGGGTGGAATGTGATCCAGACGCTCGGTGCCAGGATGATCAAGATCGAGCCCGTGCACGGCTTTGCAGCCGAGACGACGGCATCGATCATATTGCTCTTTACCGCCCATGCGGGCATTCCCGTATCCACCACCCACACGATAACGGGCTCCATTCTCGGCGTCGGCGCGACGAGAAGGTTTTCCGCCGTCCGCTGGGGGGTGAGCAAGAAGATCCTCTACGCGTGGATCGTCACCCTTCCCGGAACCGGGGCGGTAAGCTTTCTCACCTACAAGCTGCTCGCCATTCTCATCTGAGGCGCCGTTTTCTCTTCGCCGCATTGCAGGTGATCTCGACGCTTTGCGTCACCCACGTGAAAACGGTCCAGAAATGACCACGGGGCACGCCGGGTCTTTTTTCACGCTCCATCGTACATGTCTTTTTTTCCGATCTCTTTGAGCATGAACCTGCAGAAAACGGTGCTCCTTTTTTCGCCGCTTTTCGGGCCACTGACCAAAGAGGGCCGGGAGAGGGCTGCAAGGGCCTCTCCGTATCGAAAATGGTGGTCATCTCGGGAGAGCATTACCGGCTTCCCGCGGACCGGGCAAGGAAGTGCACTGTGTGGTGAATGGGGGATGATGAGGAAGGTCTCTTGCGCCGGGACGTCCCTCTCGAAAAGGGGGGGCGTTTCATCGAACAGGAGGCAGAGATGTTCCCTGTCTATGTAATCGAAGTCCTCGAGCAGCCGCTTTACGATCGAAAGCGGCGTCAGGCTCCCCGGGGGTCCCTCTTCCCCCCTTAAGTCCCTGCCTCGTTCCACGAAGAAATGTATATAGGCGGCAAGCATCTCCTCTTTCGGAAAGACCATGACCCTGCAGGGAAAAATCGGGTGCAGCGGGTCAGGGCTCTCAGGGCCGACGGCGAGGGCGGCCTCCGGGATCCTGAAGGGGCGAAGGGCTTCGCCCGTGTCGCCAATGTCTATTGATTTCAGCAGGTTATCTGTAAATTTTCGAAAAAAAACGTCGAAGGGGTGCATGGTACCGTTCCTTCGCGAGGGTAGTTTTCCCGATGGCCCGTAGAGATTGTAGCACTTCGAGACGGCAAAGTCATTTTCGCGGCCGGGGCGCCGTGAAGTTTTTCTGGCATTTGGATATAAAATGTTTCGGATTGCCGAAACATCTGATAACATTGAATACCATTCCTATACGGTGACAATGACTGGCGGCCAGGCCCCGGGCAACGGGAAGCTGTGAACCCCGTCAGGTCCGGAAGGAAGCAGCGGTAGCAGCCAAATTCCGTGTGTTCCGGACACGCCTGACCGCCAGGTATTGTTCACGTCCGGATTTGTGCGTATGTCGTATGAAGCTCTCGCCAGGAGATGGCGGCCCCAGAGGTTCGATGAGATAATCGGTCAGGACCACGTCGTTACCCCCCTGAAAAACGCGGTAGTGAAAGGGAAAATCCATCATGCCTACCTCTTTTCGGGAACCCGGGGTATCGGGAAGACCACGGCAGCCAGGCTGTTTGCACGTGCCATAAATTGCGACAGGGGAACGCCTCCCGACCCCTGCAACGCCTGTGATATCTGCAGGGAGGTCTTAAGCGGCGTGTCCACGGACGTGCTGGAAATCGACGGTGCCTCGAACACGGGTATCGACGACGTTCGGAGGCTCAGGGAGACGGCGGTCTATGTCCCCTCGAAGGGCCGCTACCGTGTTTACATCATTGACGAGGTTCACATGCTCTCCCGGCAGGCTTTCAACGGCCTTTTGAAGATCCTCGAGGAACCTCCCTCCCATCTCGTCTTTCTTTTCGCAACCACGGAACCGTACCGGATTCCCGAAACGGTCCTGTCCCGCATGATACGGTTCAACTTCCGCCTCATCCCGGAGGCCAAAATTCTGAGCCACCTGAAACTCATCTGTGAAAAGGAGGAAATACGGTACGATGAGCCTTCCCTCTCCTACATATCCTACGTGGCTTACGGGTCACTGCGGGATTCTCTGAGCATTCTCGAACAGTGTGCCCTCACCACCGATGGTGCCCTGACCTACGACGACGTCCTGAAGATACTGGGATATCCGGAAATCGCCGGTGTTGCCCGCCTCGGGGAGGCCGTTGTCGATGGGAACGTGGGTGATGCCCTGTCAATTCTCCGCAACCTCTACGGGGGCGGTTGCGACCTCAAAAACCTCTACTCCTCATTCCTGGCCTTTTTCCGGAGGGTGGCGCTTTACCGCTTCACGGACGACCGGGCCATTCTGGAGGACGAGACGGAGCAGGTGATAACCGCCGTCACCGGCGTGTCGGCGAAGCTTTCCCGGCAGGAAAGCCTGTTTCTTTTCGACGTCATTCTGAAGAGCGAACGGGATATATTGCTGTCCGAATTTCCCCTGCCCGGCTTCGAGGCGATGCTCCTTCGAGGGGTGTCGTTCAGGGAGCTTCTGAGCATCGCCGATATGGTGGAGGGCAAAACGGGCCCTGCCGTCTCGAAAGACCGGCCTGGTAGTGAAGAGGGTCGCTTCCCGGACGTTTCCGTCACTGCCTCGAAAAAGGCAGTCCCGTCGGGGAGCACCGGGGGAGGAGGGAGCGCCGGAGCCGGGACATCGGCGAGTGCGGGAAAGCCGGCCGAATTGGGTGCTTCCTGGGAGGAGTTTTTACACGGTGTTTCGCGGCGCAAGAAGTACGTCCTCAAGGGGCTTCTGGAAAACATGCAGGGGGGCTTCGATGGGGAGAAATTTGTCATCAGGTGCGAGTTTCAGGCTCTCCTGGACAAGTTGCAAGAGCCCGACAAATGGCATATCATAGAGGATGTTGTCAGGGA
>JBFFNJ010000186.1:0-4447 GCA_041563215.1 Candidatus Deferrimicrobia bacterium
GCCGAAGAGTCTATGAAATATTCTTCCGAGGCTCTTGAAATAACGGGAGGAGGTGCAAAATGAGAAAGTTGAGTCTGTTTTCCGTCACTCTTCTTATTGTCGCGATTGCTTTCGCATCAGGATGTGCCAAGCGCCAGCTGACGAAGAGTGAGTCAGATCGTATTAACGCGATCGAAGCGAAAATAGCAAAAGCGATGGAAATGGGAGCCAAGGAATGCGATCCGAAGAAGCTTGCCCAGGCTATTGCGGCACTTGACCACGCCAAACACGAACTCACCGAGAGATATGCCGAGGGTTCCGTAGAAGAGATGGAGACGGCGGAAAAAATTGCCGACGAACTGCTTGCCAATACCCAGGTGTGCTGGGATGCAAAGCAGAAAAGGGTCCCCACCGTTTCCTTCACCGCGAACCCGCCCATGGTTGATAAGGGTAACTGCAGCACCCTTTCCTGGACCTCCACCGATGCAACGGAGGCATCAATCGACAATGCAGTCGGTGAAGTAGCAATGAGCGGAAGCAGGGATGTGTGCCCACCCCAGACGACTACCTACACGATAAGCGTGGCCGGACCGGGAGGTTCAATCACGAGTTCGGTAACGGTAAATGTCACCCCCTCCATGACGTCAGCAGTGCTTTCCGAATTCGTCATCTATTTTGATTTCGACAAGTCATTCATACGCGAAGACGCAAAGCCGGTATTGGAAAAGCTGGGAACCTACCTGAAAGGACACAAAGACGTCAAAATCCTGATCGAAGGACACTGCGACGAACGGGGAACAAACGAGTACAATTTCGCCCTTGGTGAGCGGCGCTCACAGGCAGCCAAAAATTACCTGACCGACCTCGGCGTCGACGGGAGCAGAATCAAAACCATCAGTTACGGAGAGGAGAGGCCCGCCGACCCGGGTCACGAAGAAGAGGCATGGGCGAAAAATCGCCGGGATCAGTTCGTCGAAGAAAAATAGCGGGTAACGCTCCGATAAAAAGAAATGGGCCAGCTTATCCTAGCTGGCCCATTCTTATCTCTGGAGCGGGCGACGGGATTTGAACCCGCGACGTCAACCTTGGCAAGGTTGCACTCTACCGCTGAGTTACGCCCGCAAATCCTCTCGTTTCGCGTAAAAAAGAGATTACAATAACGCCGGGCTCATGTCAACAGTTTTGGCGCCAAACCGGGAAACGACGATAGAAAGGTCCCCCTTGATCCCAGGCAACGGTGGCAGAAAAGGGAACATGCCCTGGCATCGGACCAACTCCCCTATCGGATAGGTTGAGCCGCTCAGCCGCAAACGGAATGGGTTTTTTAGAATATTTCCCTCAAGAACTTCACGAAGTAATCCAAGCCTGACCATGCAGTAAGAACCAGAGCCACGACGATCAGTATCATTCCTGCAAAATGGAAGTCTATCCCGAAAAAAGTATAGTGCAGAGTCAGGCAAAAAGTGCCTGCAACCTGAAGCGTCGTCTTCACCTTCCCGACCATGGACGCGGCAATTATCACCCCTTCCGACGATGCCATTCCCCGGAGTGCCGTCACGCCTATCTCTCTCGCCACGATGATGGTAACAATCCAGGCAGGAATCCGGTGCGCAGCCACGAGCATTATGAGGGCCGATGAGATGAGCAACTTATCCGCAAGGGGGTCGAGAAACTTTCCCAGGTCGGTCACCAGTTCCATCCTGCGGGCTACGATGCCGTCGATCGTATCCGTTAAAGATGCTATCAGGAACAGTGCGGAGGCAGCAATGCTCGCCTTTTTCCCGGGGTCTATCAGGAGAACAACAACGATGGGAATGATTACTATCCTGAAAAGGGAGAGCAGGTTCGCTGCGTTCAGTTTCTTTACTTCCCCCATTTCTACTCCTTGTACTTCCTGTAAAACGCGAGCACCCTCTCGACGTACGCTTGGGTCTCGGGATAGGGGGGGATGCCGTCATATTTCAACACTGCCCCCTCGCCGGCATTGTAGGCAGCCAGTGCGAGGGAAATGTTCCCGGCGAATTTATCGATAAGCTTTTTCAAGTGATTCACTCCGATCTCCACATTTTTCAGCGGGTCAAAGAGGTTGTCCTCGTCCTCATCGGGAAAAGATCGCGGGAGGATCTGCATGATACCCCTTGCCCCTTTGGAAGAAACTGCCTGATGATCGTAATCTGACTCGACTTTTATTACTGCCTTTATGAGCGCCGACTCCACGCCCTTTTGCTCTGCTATTTCCTCTACGTACCGTATAATCCATTCGTTCCTGCCTTCCCTCGATGAGCCGAGGCTTTTTTCTTTCCTCGTTTCTATATAGAGGTCGTAGCTGGAGCCTTTCGGGTAATCGGCAAAGTAAACGTCCCCGTTTTCGTCTACATAACGGTATATATCCGCAGTCGCAGGAACCTGGAGGGCAAAGAATATGAACAGCGACGCAGCCATCGACCGTTTCAAATTTATCATGGTTTAAATTTCCTCGATAATGTTTTACGCTATATCATCATAACAGTATACAAACAAACCGAAATCAGAAAAACCTTAAAGGAGCTGGTTGATGGAATATCGATCATCCTTCCTCGTAATTGGAAGCGGCGTTGCGGGCCTCAGTTTCGCCCTCAGGGCCTCGAATCATGGTACCGTCAACATAATCACAAAGAGGGAGGTTACCGAATCGAGCACCTATGTTGCCCAGGGGGGAATAGCGTCTGTATGGGACGCGGGAGATAGTTTCGACGATCATATCAAAGACACCCTCATGGCCGGAGCAGGCATCTGTCACAAAAACGTGGTCGACCTCGTTATAAAAGATGGGCCGAACCGGATTAGGGATCTTCTCTCGTGGGGGGTTCAATTTTCAAGAAGGGAAAATTCCGAAAAGGATGAGTTCGACCTCGGAAAAGAGGGTGGTCACTCACACAGGAGAATTTTCCACGCATCGGATCTTACGGGAAGAGAGGTTGAGCGGGTCCTTGTCAGCTTGGTTCAAGAACACCCGAACATCAATATTTTCGAATTCCACACCGCAATCAACCTCATAACCCTGAACCGCTTCCAATCCTTCGACCGGTATAAGGCCGATGAGTGCATCGGCGCCTATGTCCTCGAAAACAGGTCGGGAAAAATACACACCTTCATAGCAGACTCAACCATCCTTGCCACGGGCGGCTCAGGAAAGGTTTACCTTTACACCAGTAATCCCGATATCGCTTCCGGTGACGGTGTAGCAATGGCCTACAGGGCCGGGGCAGCAGTGGCAAACATGGAATTCGTCCAGTTTCACCCCACCTGCCTCTATCATCCCCGGGCCAAATCATTTCTGATATCGGAGGCAGTGAGAGGCGAAGGAGCCACTCTGCTGAGGAAAGACGGCAGGAGATTTATGCCCGATTATCACGAAATGGCAGAGCTCGCACCAAGAGATATCGTCGCCAGAGCGATCGACCTCGAACTGAAAAAGCGAGGCGAAGAGTACGTCCTCCTCGACATTTCCTTCAAACCCCCCGAATTTGTCCGGTCCCGCTTCCCAAATATCTATGCCATGTGCCTTCAGTTCGGGTACGATATGACGAAGGAACCCCTGCCCGTCGTTCCCGCCGCCCACTACCAGTGCGGCGGTGTCTTAACAGATGAAAACGGCGAAACGGAGATCAAGCGGCTCTTCGCAGCAGGAGAAACTGCCTGTACCGGCCTCCACGGGGCAAACAGGCTCGCAAGCAATTCTCTCCTTGAAGCACTGGTTTTCTCAAATAGAGCATATGAAAAAAGCCATAAATCCTACCTGGGAAGAAATCAGGTGGGGGAGATATCGATACCGGCGTGGGACCCGGGGAATGCCACCGACCCCGATGAACTCGTCGTGATATCCCATACCTGGGACGAGATCCGGAGACTCATGTGGAACTATGTCGGCATCGTAAGGTCGAACAAGAGGCTCTACAGGGCAAAGGAGAGAATCGACCTGATAAAGAAAGAGATATCGGAATACTACTGGAATTTTGTCCTCTCAACGGATCTTATAGAACTCAGAAACATCGCTACCGTTGCCGACCTGATCATCCAGTCGGCTATCATCAGAAAAGAGAGCAGAGGGCTTCACTCCAACATAGATTACCCCTACCGGGACGATGAAAATATGATGAAAGATACGGTCTTGCGGTTTGAGCGGTTTTACGGGGTATAGACGAGGATTGCCCTGCCCACCGGGGACGCAAAAACCAGTTTCATGTAAGGGTCTGCCAGATCCATCAGGACCCTGTTTTTTGATCCGATGTCAAACTGCACGTCGTAGTAACGATACCAGTATCTGCCGCCGAATGGGAAGAATCTGGCGATCTCCTCTTCGTTTAATTCCAGCTGTTTCATGATGGCGGGTTTGATCTTCTCCTCGCTGCCGGTTACAAGGTACACACTCCAGACGGTCTTGGCATCGTCAAGATCATTTATCCTGTCGTTGCTCGTGTAGAGAGCA
>JBFFNJ010000187.1:0-4430 GCA_041563215.1 Candidatus Deferrimicrobia bacterium
GACGAAATCGGAGATACCCCGGCCCACCTCCAGGCCAAGCTCCTCAGATTCATCCAGGAAAAGGAGTTTTACCGGCTCGGAAGCACCACCCTGAAACTTTTCAGCGGCAGAATAATCACCGCCACGAACAAAAATCTCGAAGAGCTCGTAAAAAAGGGGCAGTTCAGGGATGATCTCTTCGACAGGCTGAACGTCTACCAAATATACATCCCTCCACTTCGTGAGAGAAAAGAAGATATCCCACTGCTCGCACGGTACATGGCGAAAAAATATTCCCTTTACCTTACCGGCAACGAGAAAGACCTGACGGAGGGTGCGATATCCGAACTGGGGAACCATGACTGGCCCGGAAACGTCCGCGAACTGGAAAACCTCATCATGAAGGCCTGCATAAACGCAAAAGGCGATACAATGACGGAAAAAGATATCCTCCAGTCCTTGCATCCCGACAAGGGGTTTACCCAATATGCCGAAAAGGTGGTGCAGGACCTTTCCCTGGAAAAACTCGTGGAATTAAAAACGAAAGGTTTCGTGGAAAAGATGGGACGGGAGATCGAATCGGAAACAGGTCTGTATGAGATGTTCATGAACCAGGTGGAAAGACCCCTGATAAAAACCATCCTGAAAGCGACAAAGGGAAACAAGATAAAAGCATCAAAAGTGCTGGGGATCAACAGGAACACCCTTCATAAAAAGATCGACAAGCTGAAGATCGGCAAGAAAAAAAGCGGGAAATAGGGAAAAGAAGTGACCCGAAAGACCGTCCTCGTTCTATCAGGTCTCGACCCCACCGGGGGGGCGGGGCTTCTTGCGGATGTATCTGTCATGAGAGCGGAAAAGGTCCATCCGCTGGGAGTTCCGACTGCACTCACCGTGCAGACAGGGAAAAAAGTCATGTATGCAGGGAGAATACCGCTTGATTACTTCAGAAAATCACTCGAGGCCCTTCTTGATACGTTCACGCCACATGGAGTGAAAATCGGCATGGTATCCTCTCCCGGGATCGCACGTGAAATATTCCGTTTCCTGCGGGACCTTCAGCCGCCGTTTGTCGTATGGGACCCGGTTCTTTACTCTTCCTACGGCACGCCCCTTACGCCGGGTGAAGCACTCAGGGTTCTCGAAAAAATCCTTCCCCACTGCACACTGGTAACACCCAACCGGCAGGAACTCACACAGCTCTCATCCCTGTTTGGGCTCAAGGGGAGAAAGAAAGATTCTCTGGGAAGGCAGCTTTCCGAAATATCGGGCACAGCAATTCTCGTCACGGGAGGAGAGGGAAGGCAACGGGGAACGGACTGTCTCTTCCATCAGGGAGGCATGGCGGTATTTCCCGGAAAGGTCATAGAGAAAAGTGATTTTCACGGCACGGGCTGCGCCCTCTCCTCGATGATACTCGCCCGTCTCGTAAAGGGTGATGATCTCAAGAATGCCATCCTATATGCGAAGGTAAAACTCGAAGAGGGGCTTCTTGGCGGATTCCGCTCTCTTGACGGACGGTGGTTCATCGGCGGGTGAAGGTGAACCTCAGGAGATGTTCTTCCCCATCAGTATCCCCTTGCTAAATCTTCAAACCTTGTATACTCCTTCAAAAAGACCAGCTCGACCTTGCCAATGGGTCCGTTTCTATTCTTTCCTATGATGACCTCGGCCTTTCCCTTGTCTTCTTCCCGGATCTCTCCCCTTCTGTACAGCTCGTCCCGGTAGATGAAGAGTATCAGGTCAGCGTCCTGCTCTATAGCTCCCGATTCCCGTAAATCGGCGAGGCGGGGTCTTTTATCATCCCGTGCTTCGAGGGCTCTGTTCAGCTGAGAAATGGCAATTACCGGAATGTTCAATTCCTTCGCGAGAAATTTCAGCGATCTGGAGATTTCCGATATCTCCTGTTCCCGCGTATTGGCGCCCCCCCTCCCCCTCATCAACTGCAGATAATCTACCACGATAAGAGAGAGACCCTCTTTCAGTTCGTATTTTAGCCGTCTTGCTTTCGCACGCAGTTCGAGGGAAGAGATACCGGGAGAGTCATCGATATAGATGGGAGCATCGGCGAGAATTCCTGCGGCCTTCGCGATGGCCGAGTACTCGTCACTCTTCAGGATTCCAGACCGGAGCCGAAAAAGATCGACCCTGGCATGAGAGCAGAGCAACCTCATTGCCAGCTGCTCCTTGCTCATCTCCAGGGAAAAAATGGCCACCCCCTTTTTCCCCCTCACAGCAGCGTTATGAGCGATATTGAGGCTCAATGCCGTCTTGCCCATACTGGGCCGGGCCGCGATAATTATCAGGTCCGAGGGCTGAAATCCGAGGGTCGTCCCATCGAGGTCGGTGAAGCCGCTCGGCACTCCCCTGGTGAGCTTTCTATCCTCCGTGAGGCCTTCAATTTCCTTCAAGACCAGGCTTACCATGTCCCTCATCTGATGATACGACGTGGTGGCTCTCTGCTCCGACACTCTGAAGATATCCGTCTCTGCCTTATCGAGAAATTCCTCGGCGTCTTCAACCCCGCCGTAGCCAGACTCGACGATCCATTCGGCAGTTCTGATCATGGTTCTCAGCATCGCTTTTTCTTTCACAATTTTCGCGTATGTCGAGGCGTTGGCTGATGTTACGGTGCTGTTAACAATATCGGAAAGATAATAATCCCCGCCGACCTCTTGAAGAATACCCCTCGAGGCGAGGCTGTTTTTGAGAGTCAGAATGTCGATCGGTTCGTTTTTCTCAAAAAGAGACAGAAGGGAGTCGAAGATCCTGGAATGATTATTACTGTAAAAATCTGCCGGCCTCAGCATCTCGATAACAGACGGCAACACCTCTGAGTTCAGAAGGATGCTGCCCAGCAGCGAACGCTCGGCCTCAAGGTTGTGAGGCGGGACTTTCATCTTTTGGTCTTTCAGATCCTGCATGGATCCAATCCGTTTACTCTTCGGGGATAACCGTTACCGTAACCTCGGCAAAATGGCCTGATGAAACCCTGATCTTCGTCCTGAACTCGCCCACCGACTTGATGGCCGAATCCAGGGCAATCTGTTTCCTGTCAATTTCGAACCCGAGCCTGTTCAGCTCCCCGGCAATGTCCGCCGAAGTAATCGAGCCAAAGAGCTTACCCTCCTCGCCCACTTTCGCGCGCACCACCACTTCCTGTCCATCTATTTTTTCAACGAGGGTTTTCGCCTTCTCCGATATTTTGCTCAATCTTGCCTCGACCATCCTCTTCTGATGCTCGAGCATCTTCACGTTCTTGGTATTTGCAACAACAGCAAGATTCCTCGGTATGAGAAAGTTTCTCCCGTAACCGTCTGCCACATCGACGATATCACCGGCGCTCCCGAGGTTCGCCACATCCTTGACGAGAATAATCTTCATCCCTTTCCTCCATTCTACTTGATCTGCGTCGTCGTAAAGGGAATTAAAGCCATGAGCCTGGCTTTCTTCAGTTCCCGCGTCAAAGCCCTCTGGTGTTTCGCACAGGTGCCGGAAATCCTCCTAGGGATTATCTTGCCTCTTTCCGTTATGAAGTGCCTGAGTGTTGCAACATTCTTGTAATCCACAATCAACTCTTTGTTTGCGCAGAACCTGCAAAATTTTTTCCTCTGGAACCTTCTTCTCTGATATTTCCTCGGCCTGCTGTTAGCCATATCTTCTTTCCTCCAATGTCCGTATTCCCATCGAAGCTAAAAAGGGATATCCTCGTCTGCTGCCTCGACATCCATGTCCGGGCTCTTCGGCCCGGCCTTGCTCCCTTCCCTCGCGGGTCCCAGGAACTGGACCTGCTGTGCTACTATCTCAATTTTGCTTCGCCTCTGTCCCTCTTCCGATTCCCACCTTCTCTGCCTGAGTCTTCCCTCCACGAGAACTGCCCTTCCCTTCGAAAGGTATTCGGCGCAACTCTCGCCCTGTTTCCCGAATACTACAACGTCGAAATAGGATACCTCCTCCTTCAGCTCATTCTCCTGACGGTACGAGTGATTGACGGCAACGGTAAAATTCGTTACCGACAGCCCTGATGGGAGAAACCGAATTTCCGGGTCCCTCACCAGGTTACCTCCTACAATTACCTTGTTAAATCTGACCATCGCCCCATCCCCTTCCTGTCTTATTCCTCATCGTTACCATTTTCCTCTCCCCTCTCAGCTTCCGGCTCATCAACCGCCCGGGACTCTGCCTCCCTGTGTGCCTCTTCTTCCTCCGCCTTTTTCACCTGGACCTCTTCTTCCTCCGCCTTTTTCACCTGGACCTCTTCTTCCTCCGTCTTTTTCACCTGGACCTCTTCTTCCTCCGTCTTTTTCACCTGGACCTCTTCTTCCTCCACCTTTTTTACCTGGACCTCTTCTTCCTCCACCTTTTTCACCTGGACCTCTTCTTCCTCCACCTTTTTCACCTGGACCTCTTCTTCACCCACCTTTTTCACCTGGGCCTCTTCTTCCTCCACC
>JBFFNJ010000188.1:0-4408 GCA_041563215.1 Candidatus Deferrimicrobia bacterium
GCCAGGATTTTCCTCACTTCCTCAAACACCTCATCCACGCTTATGTCCTTCATGCACTGGGTGGTTCCCAGCGGGCAGGTCTTCTCCTCGCAGGGGACGCAGGGGAGGTCTTTTATGAGGACGCTGTGTCCCCTCCCGAAGGGACCGGCCCTGTCCGGGTCCATCGAGCCGAAGAGGGCTACCACCCTCGTTCCCACGGCCGCGGCGAGGTGCATCGGACCGGTGTCGCCGGAGACCAGGGTCGCGCATTTTTTAAGGAATGCCCCCGTCTGCCCCAGGGTAAGCGTGCCGGCCGTTATGACCGGTCGGGTTTCCATCCTCGCGGCCACGTCTTCGCAGTACTCCCTGTCTTCGGGCCCCCCGATCAAGAAGACCTCCCCTTTGAGCTCCTTTTTCACCCTGTCCCCGAGCATGGCGAAGGAGCCCGGGGGCCAGTGGCGGGACGAGTCGGGGATGCTCACGTTGGGGTTGAGGGCTATCAGGGGACGGTCCTGCTCCAGCCCCAGGGAATCAACGAAGGAATCGGCAACGCCTGCATCTTCCTGCGTAAGGTATGCCGTGAAGTCCTCGGGGTCCTGCGTTCCCACGACGGGAAATATCGTCTCGAGCAAATTCTCGATGGCGTGGAGTCTTCTCTCTCCCTCCCGAACCATTCGCTGTTTTTTGTAGTGCAATCTTGTTGTTGCGCCGGATAAGGCCCTGATAAGGAAAGACCTCGTGTTCGATTTCAAATCGACGAACAGGTCTGCCTCGAGGGAGCGCACCTCCCGTATATGACGGACCAGGCCCGTTAAGTCCTTTCTGAATATGTGGGAGGGGATGTAGGCCCTCTCGTCGATGTAAGGATTGCCCTCGAGGATGTCTGCGAGGCCGAAGCCGGAGATCACGGTTATTTTTGCAAGAGGATATTTTTTCTTGAGGGCATAGGCTACCGGCAGGGAATGCAACAGGTCGCCGATGGGGCCGGGTTTGAACAGGATGATCTTCACGTCACCGTTCCCGCCTGCACTTCCTGTTGCGCGCCTCTTTCCTTTCACTTCTGCATTTCAATGATTTTCCTCAGCTTTCGGTAATTCTCCCTGATGAGAAAGTGTTCCGTCACCCTTTTCCCTCCCTTTGCATTGAGACGCTTCCAGAGGGACGGGTCGCCGATCAGGGCGGACAGCTTTTCCCGGAAATCGTGGGGCCCCTTGAAGATCATCACCTCCTCTCCGTCCCTGAAGATGTTCCGGTCGATTTCAGAACGGTGTATGACGGTCGGAATGCCTGCAGACATGGCAATCAGCGCGAGGGGGTTGTTTGCAAAGAACTGATGGGATTTGCTGAGCGAAGGAAAGATACAGATATCCATCTCCATCATGTCCTCCACGAAAGACCCGGGGTCCATCTTTTTGTAATAGTACCGGATCGGAGGGTCGAGCTTGATGAATCTCTCGGCGACGACCTTGACGACGAGACCCCGGTGTTCCCGTGAGATATCCCTGAGGGGCTCTTCGATGCGTTTCAGCGCGTCCACGTCGCGTCCGTAGCCGATATAGCCGATGACGAGCGAATCGGGCGACCGTTTCCGTTCGACCTTCGGCACCGGTTCGCTGCTAAGGTAGGTGGGGACCGCCTTGATGTTCCTGTTGTATTTTCTCAGAAGATTCCGCTGTCCCTCCCCCTGGACGACCACCAATTTCGGTATCTTTGCCACCCGTGAAATACTTTTTGTGCACTTCCTGCTTTTTTTACTATTATCGCTATGCAGGAAGTCGTTCAAAACCCGGGAGTCGAGATCGAGGATGACCCGGTGGTTGAGCAGTTTGGCACACCGAAGAAAGGCAGCGCTCGTTATGTTGTGGGCCAGGACGACGTCAGAAGAAATTATCTTTGCAACAATGAGCAATTTCTGGAAAAACCCGGGCCTGATCACCCGTGTGGTGAAGGCGTAGTTGTTCCGGTAATAGGGGAAGTATGCCGTTATCCGTGCTTCGTTCCCCATGTCGAACCGGTCGTCATTTAACAGGCAGAGAATTTTTTTCTTTCTCATAGCGGGCGTGATTCACGGGAAATCACGTCGAAATTTTTATTAGAATTATATCAGGATTATAATTGATGAAAATCGGTACTTTCACCTGAGCGGGTGACGTTTCAGGGGGAGGGTGCCACCGTTCGGTCAGCGTCCGTTCGACATTCAAGGAGAATCCCGTGATGAAAAGAGCACTGTTTATTTTCGGTACCCGCCCCGAGGCGATAAAGATGGCCCCGCTGGTGAGGGAATTTCGGAAATATCCGGCGGAATTCGAGGCGATCGTGTGCGTGACCGCCCAGCACCGGGAGATGCTCGACCGGTTCCTGGATTTTTTCGAGATCGTGCCGGACTTTGACCTAAATATCATGGAGCCGGACCAGAGCCTCTTCGACATAACTTCCCGGGCGGTGAAAGGACTGGAAGAGGTGGTGAACCGGTTTGCCCCCGATATCATTTTCGTCCAGGGAGACACGACAACGGCCTTTGCGGGAGCGCTGTCAGGCTACTACACGGGGGTCACGGTGGGGCACATCGAGGCCGGGTTGAGGAGCGGGGACAAGCACGCCCCCTACCCCGAGGAGATGAACAGGGTGCTGATCGGGCACCTTGCAGACTACCATTTCGCGCCGACGGAAAGAGCGAGGGACAATCTGGCCCGTGAGGGAATAACCGGGAACGTTTATGTCGTGGGAAACACGGTCATCGATGCCCTGCTTCTCTGCCTCGATACCATTCGGTCTCACGGGGATGAGCGATACGCTGAGTTTTTCGATTTCATAGACTTTTCCAGGAAGATCCTTCTCGTAACCGGGCACAGGAGGGAGAGCTTCGGCGGACCTTTTCAGAACATATGCAATGCCCTGAAGGAAATATCCGTACAGCTTGAGGACGTCGAGATTGTCTACCCCGTGCACCTAAACCCGCAGGTGAAAAAACCGGCCATGGCGGTTTTGAAAGACATTGAGAATATTCACCTGATAGATCCGCTTGACTACCCCCATCTTGTCTGGCTGATGGAAAAATCATATCTGATATTGACCGATTCGGGGGGAATACAGGAGGAGGCGCCGACGCTAGGGAAACCCGTCCTGGTCATGAGGGAGGTTACGGAGAGGACGGAGGGCATCGCGGCTTACACTGCGGAGCTCGTCGGGACGGATCCCGCAAGGATCGTGGCGAGAGTTTCAACGCTTCTCGGCGACAGAGACGAGTACGGGAAAATGGCGAGGGCGGAAAATCCTTACGGGGATGGCAGGTCGTGCGAAAGAATCACCCGTATTATGAGGGAAATGCTGTGAGGGTTGCCTTCTGCATACGGAAGGACTATCTAACCCTGAGAGGCGGGGACACGTTCCAGCTGCTGAAGACGAAGGAGCACCTGGAGAAAAGGTACCACCTGTCCATCGCCGTCATCACCGATCCGGAGAAGATCAAAAAGGGGGCATTCGATATATGCCATATCTTCAACCTGCAGACGGAAGAAGCAACCTCACGGTTCATGGAGGCATGCAAGCAGGAGAAAATCAGGGTGGCACTTTCCCCCATATTCTGGGACTTGAGTTACGCAATATCGTATGAATTCCTATTAAAATATAAAATATATAGCATATCCGAGAAAAAGATTAAAATAATCAAGGCGTTTCTGGAGAAAAACACCCCTTTCTTTGCTCAAAGAAGGTTTTTTACGCCGGCGTTTAAACGGTACGTTGCCGGGATACTAGCTGCTGCAGACTGTTTGCTGCCCAACTCATCGGAGGAGCTCGCAATACTGGCCGCCTTTGCGAACCTTGAGCCTGCATCACTTATGAGAAAAAGTCGCGTCGTGGTAAACAGTGCTTCTGAAAGCCCGGATGAAGCGGGAGGGCGAAACGTCCATACCGTGGCTGATTTGCCGGATCGCTATGTTCTGCAGGTGGCACGGGTCAGTCCCGAGAAAAATCAATATTCCCTCATCAAGGCGCTTATGCGGGACACAGATATTCCGATAGTGCTCGTGGGAGACACTACGGATTCCCCGAGATATTACCAGGAAACCAGGAAGATTGCCGAAAGAAGGGATAACGTCCACTTTGCCGGGATGATAGACCACGAAAGGCTCGGCTATTACTATAGAAAGGCTTCGCTGCATGTTCTGCCGTCGCTCAGAGAGTCGCCGGGGCTTGTGAGCCTCGAGGCGCTGGTAAACGGGTGTAAAATTGTCGTCTCGAGCAAGCCTTTTTGCCCCTTTAAAACCTACTTTGCGGGTATTGCAACCCCCGTAAATCCCCTCGATATCGATTCGATAAGAGCGGGTGTTCTCGATGAGCTGGAGAAAGAGCGGGACATGGAGGAGATCAAAGGGCAGGTGAAGGAAAGGTTTTCCTGGGAAATTGCTGCGCGAGAGACGTATGGGGC
>JBFFNJ010000189.1:0-4404 GCA_041563215.1 Candidatus Deferrimicrobia bacterium
GCTTAGATTTCCTGAACGATACTGTTTAACTCGAAACTCTAAACTCGAAACTGCTTTTATTCCTAACTCCCCAATCCAAAATCCCCAATCCAAAATCCCCAATCCAAAATCCCCAATCCAAAATCCCCGGGTATCCTTTCAAGAATGTTTCACTCGAAACGGTGGAAGGGTTTTACGGTTTTCGCGCGGTGATCACCATCCTGGCGTTCATGAACCCGAAATCCCCTTTCCGCATAAGGGGGGCAAAATCGCTGACAACGCGCACATCGGCAAAGCCGAGGCTGCTTACGAGGGAACTGAAGGTATCGGGCCCGTATATCCAGAGGGAATAGCAGCTGTCCTTGATGAGCCCATCTTTCTTGCTGAGAACCATTTCGCGTGTGTGAATCGAATCGCCGTCGAGCTCCCTTTGGCGGCAGACGACGATGTCTTCCCCGATTTCGTGCCAGGCAAGGGGTTTGAACCTTTCGCGTATCATCTCGCCGTTTGCGATGTCAACGAGCAGGCACCCCCCTTTCTTCAAGAGCCTCAGGGCTTCGGCGAGTATTTCCCGGTCGCCCCTGGCGGAGGGCAGGTATCCGAGGGAGTTTCCCAGGATGAGAATGCAGTCGAATCTATCCGGATCGAGGCCCGTGTGCCGTGCATCTCCCTGAATGAAGGCGATTGACATTCCCTGCTTCCCCGCCTCGTCTCTTCCCTTGTCTATCAGGTACTGGGAAAAGTCCAGAACGGTAAGGTTTCTAAAACCCCGTGAAAAGAGCTCGATGCTGTGCCTTCCGTGACCACCGCACAGGTCGAGCACCTCGTCATCCGGGGAGAGGGGTATCGTATCGAGTATGAGGTCGATTTCCCGGCTGGTCACGGTATCGTCGCGCACCGACCGGGCATCGGTAACCAGGTACAGCTCGTCGAAGAGGTTCATCCACCAATCAGGATCGGCCTTGATGCTCATGTTTCCTCCGTGTGCGCCCCGAAACTGAACAGGCCGTCTGAGGCGAATACGGCGTAGCTTCCCCCCCAGGGCTGGGAACGTGCGATCTCGAGCTCCTCTTCCTCTATGCTGATGATGCGATCCAGCTCTCCCGAGAGCCACATCTTCTCGAGGGTCAGGCAGTCTGACCAGACCATTTTGCAGTACGAGGTGAGGGCGTCGATGTGGCCTGGCGCCAGCACCCGGGGCCGGAGGGCGATCTTGATCGGCCCGAGAAGGTAGGTGAAGCGCTCTTTCAGGGCCATCTTTTCCTGGATCTGTGCCACTTCGAAAAGGTCCCCGTAGTTCATCTTCAGGATGGCCTCGTTGATACGCTTTACCGCCTCTCTCACGGGCATATTCGATCGCAGGATCCCCAGGGGCTGGACTCCGCCACCGCTGCCCACGTTTGTCGGGATGCCCCCGTACCTGACGAGAAAGCCGAACATCCTGCCCGGGCCGAAGAGGCAGCGGAAGTCGGTCTGATACCGGGTCATGACGACACGCCTGCTCTCTCTGTCCAGATCCGGGTTGTCCTCTGCCCAGAGGCAGAAGGGGATTTTCTCCTGGACGATGTAATTTTTCTCTTTCAGGGCGAGCTCGATTGCTTCGTCGGCATTTTCGTTTACCCCCCCGACGCGGACCCCTATCCCCGAATACCCGCGCTCCGGCTTGAGGACCAGGTTCTCCCAGTTCCTCCGGGTCCACTCGATGAGGTCTTCGATCGTCTCCCCTCCCGGGCCTTCTGTTTTCCGGGGATAAAACTGCCGGGTCCAGGGAGTCCGCCTGACCGTTTCGGGGTGAAACCTGTCTTTGTGGGAGCCGGTTATGATCTCGTAGGTGCTTTTCACGTTGATCGGCTCCGTGCCTCGCGGGTTGATGACCCGGCCTTCCCCGACGGCCTTCAAGAGAGGCGACAGGCCCTTTTTCCGGTGGAGAGACAGGAGGATATCGGTGTTGAAATCCATGAAGATTATGGAAACGGGATTTCCCCGCCACGACACCTTCCCGCCGGTGATCTCCAGTTCGTGTGGAGCCATGAGCGCTCCGGTGATACCGGGGATAGAGCTGAGCTTTTCTGCGAGGTTGATATTTTCCGTTACGTCTAAAAGCGTCTCTTCCTCGGCCACGACGGCTATCATCCCCGTGTTCGAACCTTCCCGGGAGCGATGAGCCTCCAGCAGCATCTCGGTAAATCCGTCTATCGGGTAGAGGAGGGGGTGGTCGAAATCGAGGTCGACGCCGATGGGAATGATTTCGTTCAGCCTGCTCCAAACTGCCTTTCCGATTATCTGGGTTACGCGCTGGTAATCCCACCCTCCGGGACTTCCTAGGTTCCATTCGGAATGATATCCACGAAAACCATCCATCATATCTCTCTCAAAAGGGTATATTGTCTATCTCCTTGCAACTTCACGGTGTCCGCTTCCCGCATAGCGGACTATGAAGTACTATCTTTCGCCCCGTGCCTTTTCAGTATTTTTTCCAGGTGTGGAAAATCGATTTCCCCCTCGACAAGGACGGCTCGTACGAATTCGGGTATGTCTGCCTCTCCAAATTGCCGGTATAGATCCAAGAAGCGCGTGAGCCCAAAAGTGTAGCACACCTGGTAGCCGGGTCTCAACGCGTATTTGGGAACCGCTGAGGCGGCGGCACTTTCGTCGAATACTCTCTCGGCGAGAAAGGCGGCGGCGGATTGCAGGTCCATTTTGCCCGTTTGCAGGTCAAGGTCCACCAGACCCCGCAGTGCCCTGCGGTACCGTCTTTTTGCAAGAAGCATTAGGTCTCCCTTCCCGGTGAAATAACCGGTCTGCCTCATGAGCTCCTCGGCAAAACAGGCCCAGCCCTCGTAGAAGAGGGGCGTCTCGATGGGGCGCCTGACGGACCGGCAACCGTGCCAGCGGCTTGCATCGAGCAGGTGATGGCCCGGGTAGGTCTCGTGGGCCGTCAGCATCCGGTAATCGATGAGATCCTCCCGGTTGTTGTCCCATCCCTCTCCCGCGGGAACGATCGAAAAGGTCCCTCCGAAAGAGGGGCCGGCGGGGGAAAAACTATACGAGGAAGCAGCCCGGATCGTAGCCAGGTACGGGGGCACGACGGAGACGCGAACCGGGTAGAGGCGGGAAAATTCCGATGACACGATGCCGGAGCCTATGCAGTGGGCAAGCAGGTTTTCGATCTCCCTTCGGAAAAGCTCCGTCGGTCCCTTGTCCGGAAGCTGCGGTGCGCCGATGTGCCTGACGGCTTCGCCCCAGGAACTACCCGGAAGGATCTTTTCCGCCTCCTGTTCGAGTATCGTTTTCGTTTTTGCTATTTCATCTTCTATGGCGTTTCGCACCTCATCCGCCCCGACTCCGCAGCGCATGTGATCCCTTATGACGAGATCGAAGAGGTCCCGGGGAAGCAGGAAGCTCTCCCGCGTCGACACGTTGGCCAAAGATTGGTGGAAAGACTCGAGTGCTTCGAGAAGGGGCGGTACTCCCTCTTTCACTGCACCAAGCGGTTTCAGCCAGGCGGTCATTTCGCGAACCATCCTGATGCCCATGTCCCTGAAGAGGGCGGGAATGTTTTTCAGGGATTCCCTGGCTGCTTTCAAAAATGAGGGAAGGCCAGCGGCCCTCTCTGTCCACGCCTGCTGGTCCTGTGTCGTGAGCGCCGAGGCGAGGCCAATGCAGGCTACCGTCAGATAGAAGGTTGGCTGGTCAGACTGGAATCGAACCTCCGTGAGCTGTTCCCTGAGAGTTTTCGAGAGGGAGATGAGCGTTTCGATGTCGGTGAGGGTTTCAAGGTCCCCGTTATCTCCGGACAAAGCCGCGAGCCTGCTTTCGAAACGGGAGAGCCTCCTTTCGACTTCCCGGACCCTTTCCGCCGAGAAATCGTCCCAGCGTGACCAGTCGGGGGCGTGGGGTACGAGCTGGGGAAAGTAGTAAAACTCGTCGCTCTCACAGCAGACGGGGAAGCAGCCCTGGAGATACCGGAACATGTCGCCGGCCAGGGACTCTACCGCCTGTTCGCTGCCCGGAAAGCTTTTCGGGGGATCTGCCATAAAGTGCCCCGTTTTCGTTTGATGACCTTCCCTATCGTTAGATTGTATCAGTTTTGCTTCCGGGAAAAGACCGGTATGGATGGCCCCTTGAAAAAGAAAGGAGCCCTGTGTTGGAGAAAGAGGGGAGTTAGCCTTTTTCAGTTCAGGGTCTTGCTTCCCTCGTTGGAAAAGTCGCTTTCGTTCCCCATCGTGTCATAGGCGGTAATGCTGAAATAGAGGGTGCCGGCCGGGAGATCCAAAAGGGTATAGGAAAAGAGGTAGCCAACGTCTATCGAGTCCGTGTAATTCCCTGAGGAGGCCCCGATGTAGATTTTAAATCCGGCCAGGTCGGTTGCCGGTGATCCGTCGACGTTGGTGTCGGGAGCCTGCCAGTGGAGGGAGACCGTCC
>JBFFNJ010000190.1:0-4377 GCA_041563215.1 Candidatus Deferrimicrobia bacterium
GACGTTCTTCCCGCCCTTACGCGGGAGGAATATGAAAAAGAGGAGATTCTGTATGATCTGAAATTCCTCGAAACCAGCAAGGGAAGCTTAAAGAGCGTGGGGATCGACTGGCCGGACAGCATCGAAATAGAGGGGGTCGTGCAAAAGAACAGGGAAAGCAGCTTCGTCATCGAGTCTTCATTCGGCATACTGCTCAAAAATCTTGTATCAGACGGGAAGGCAAAAATACTGGCCAACCCGCTCCTGGTCTCCGAGGAGGGGGCACAGTCCAGCTTTCTCGCCGGTGGTGAAATCCCGGTCGTGATCATAGGAGATGAAAAGCGGGAGGTCGTCTGGAAGCAATACGGCATCATTCTCAACCTGGAAAACGTGCTGGAAAAAAGCGGGGTGATACATACGAAGCTTGAGGCCGAAGTGAGCACCATCGATCACGCGAGCGGAGCGGCAGACATACCCGGGCTGATCACGCGAAGGGTGAAAACCTCATTTTCCCTCAACCCCGGACAGACCGTGGTTCTCTCGGGGCTGGTAAAGAGCGACATCACCAAGGACGTGAGCAAACTCCCCCTACTCGGGGACTTGCCAATCATCGGCGAGCTGTTCAAATCCCGGAGCTTCAGAAACAGCCATTCGGAGCTGATTATCACCATCACCCCAACGATCCTGAAAGCCGGGAAGACACGTGATTACGTTGAAAAATTCAAAAAGAAATACAATGAGATGGATAAATCCATGAAGTTCAACCTCCTCGACTGAAAGGTTCTTGCGATGAGAATTTTAAAATTGCCGGGAAAACCCTCTTTGCCGGACGCCCACACCCCGGGCAGACAATCCGACAATATCCCGGCCGGAAATGCAACCTGCGACACCCCGGAATACAGCGTTTCCCGCCATCTTCTGAAAAAACAAATCCACAGGGAGACTGTTGGCAGGATCGACCTTCGAAACAACTGCCTGGATGCAAAGGATGCCACTCTGATCAGGCTCAAAGCCGAAAAAGAGATCCATACGGTTATCGGGATGCAAAAACTAAACGAAAGTGTATCTACGGAGCTGAAGAAGGAAGTTCTCGACGAGATATTCGACCTGGGGCCGCTTAAAGCCCTCCTCGAGGACGATGACATAACGGAGATCATGGTAATCGGGTGTGACTCGATCTACATCGAGAAAGGGGGGAAAATCCTGCAGACGAACTTTCAATTTATCTCCAACACCACCCTCTTCTCTATCATCGAGAGGGTGATCAGTGCCGTAAACAGAAGGATCGATGAAAACGCTCCCTGCGTTGACGCGAGGCTCCCCGACGGTTCACGGGTAAACGCGGTCATCGCTCCCGTTTCCCGATCGGGGCCCTGCCTGACCATACGGAAATTTACAAAAAGCAGCGTGACCGTGAAGGACCTCGTAACCCTCGGGACCCTTACGGAAGAGGCAGTAGGCTATCTTGAAAATGCCGTAAAAAGGAGGGCGAACATAATCGTCGGCGGCGGCACGGGGAGCGGAAAAACGACGCTTCTAAACGCTCTGTCCTCTTTCATCCCGGAGGATTCCCGTATCATCACGATCGAAGATTCGGCGGAATTGAAACTGCAAAAACCTCACGTGGTATCCCTCGAGGCGAGACCGCCGAACATCGAGGGAAGGGGAGAGATAACGATAAGAGACCTCCTGCGCAACTCGCTGCGGATGAGGCCGGACCGGCTCATCATCGGAGAATGCAGGGGCGGTGAAACCCTCGATATGCTTCAGGCCATGAATACCGGCCACGATGGGTCGATGACCACTGCCCACGCCAACTCGCCCCGCGACCTTCTCTCCCGCATCGAAACGATGGCCCTTTACTCGGGCCTCGACCTGCCCGTCCGGGCCATTCGTGAGCAGATCGCTTCCGCCGTGGACCTGATCGTTTTCCTCGCCAGGCTCGGATGCGGGGGACGGAAGGTAACGAGCATCACCGAGATCACCGGCATATCCGATCTCTCCATCATGACCCAGGAGATCATTGCCTTCGACAGGCGGGAAGGAAACTTAAAAAAAACCGGCATACGATCCAAGCTCGGAGACCATTGCGTATGAGGGCGTTTTTGATCATACTCTATTCCCTCTCCTTGGCCGCGGCGATCTATCTCCTGCTCGAAAAATGGGGGGGCGCTGTCCTTGAGAGAGCAAAGAGAGAATCGCGGACCGTTCAGGTGAAGCTCGAAAGGGAGTTCATACGCGTCTCACGAAAAAACGTTTTCGGTTTCTGCGCCGCCCTCCTCGCCTTCATCGGATTAGTCCTCCTTACGACCCGGTATGTCGCAATCATCGTCGCAGCACCCCTGATCGCCGCCGGGGCCTTCCAGCTCATTTTTTGCATATATTCCCGCAGAAGGAAGAAGAGAATCCTCCATCAGGTACCCTTCTTTCTCGACCTGGTCGAAAGCCACACGAAGGCGGGGGTGAGCTTCCAGCAGGCACTCCAGGAAATAACCGGCAAGGTGAAAAGCCCGTTGAAGGAGGAGATCGAGATCATCCGGGGCAACATAAACATTGGGTTACCGCTTCCCGATGCCTTGAGATCCCTGTATGAACGGGCCCCCGCGGAGGAGACGCTCATCACCTACCTGTCCATTAGCAACTGCCTGAAAAACGGCGCCAATATGAGAGAAATGGTAGCGAAGGTAAAAGACTCCCTCCTTTTGAAACAGAAGGCGGAAAAAAAGATGAAGGCACAGACTGCACAGGGAAAATTGCAGGGTGTCGTCCTTACCATCATGCCCCTGGCCCTGGTCTTCGCCCTCGATGCGGTCCAGCCCGGATACTTCAACTTCCTCCTCTCCAATCAGGCGGGCAGACTGATTCTGGCGGCGGTCTTTGTGCTGCTGCTGGCGGGATGGCTGCTTATCCTGAGAATAGTAAAACCCGAGGTGTGACGGTGGCCGCAGCTCCCCTCCTCTTTGCAGCAGCACTCTTTACTTCCCTCTGGGGGATATGGAGACTTTACGGTGAGCTGCTTTTGGCCAAAACAAGCGGGACGGGAACGAAAAAGGGCAAGGCGCTCCTCGGCACGGCCCTTTTATCCCTCCTTCTATCCCTTATTTTTCAAAGCACCCTCCTGTTTCCCCTCTCGCTTATCGCTCTGAACGTTTTGATCCTCACCGCCAAAAAGAAAAGGCAGGCAAAGCTGACGAACACGCTGAACAGGGAGCTTCCCTTCCTCGCCCTCTCCCTTTCCCTGCTCATCGATGCCGGCTGCTCGATACAGTCCGCGGTTGCAAACATACACGAATGTTTTCCTCCGGGGCCGAGCAGGATGTTCTTGAGCGATGTGAGGAAACTCTTTGAAATCGGCGTGGACGCAGACAAAGTCAAAGGCGAGATAGCGGGCCGCTACAGATCGATCCAGGCCGAGCTCATACTTGAAACCCTCATAACCGGCAAGGCCCTCGGGAGCGGCCCGGGGAAGTCACTGAAGCAGCTATCGGAAAAGATCTTCAGCGACAGGGTCGCACAGGCCGAAGAGAGGGCGCTCAAGGCCCCGGTGAAGCTCATGCTCCCCCTGTGCCTCTTTATCTTTCCCGCCATCTTTCTCCTCATCTTCTCTCCCATCATTCTCCAGATAGGAGGGCTGTTCGGATGACCGGGATCCCTCGAAAAGAACTCATTATCGAAGCCGGGGAGGTCGTGGAAAAGCTTTCGGGAAAACGTTTTTTCACCATATCCACGACAGATCCCCTTTCGGATATCTTTATCGAAACCGATGGTGACAGGGTCGAGTTCAAGATAGCAGAGCTCTGGGGAAGGATTGTTCTCTTAAACAGGGGCAAAGAGGGGGTCGCAACAACCGGCATGAGCATTTTAAGGAAAATATACATCTCCTCGCATAAGATGGCCCTTTCGATACATGGATGCCCGGTTATCGTTTCAGTAAATTACCCCGAGAACGACCGCCGTGTCGGCACCTCGGCCGATTCCTTGCTTTTTGCCGCCGCAACGGCCTGTTTTCTCTTAAGCATACTCACATCCCTCCCGGCGAAAAAGGTATCAATGGATGCCGATTTTTCCCCTTCAAAACCCGTTCAGATCGATTACGCTTCCGATGAATCGCCTGCCCGCTTGCAGGTAAATTTTTTCGCCCTGAAAGAAGCTCTCTTCAATCTCGAAGAGAAAAATAGGAAAGATCTGGAGCATCTCTCAAGATCCCTTGCCCTCTCCAGGATCATCTACGAGAGAAGCCGTGAAAGGAAAAACCAGGGGATAATGAGCACTATGATCGGGGCGGTGAATAAACGGTTAAGGGACATGAAAAGCCGTTTTTCGTTGACGGATCCGCATACAGAAGAAGCAGGAACCTTAAAAACGCTATAAAAATATATTAAGTAAAGACATTAAATA
>JBFFNJ010000191.1:0-4347 GCA_041563215.1 Candidatus Deferrimicrobia bacterium
AATAAAAACAGAGAAGATAACTGAAAGGGCGAATCGATGGGACCTTTCCATGGCTATCCCTCCTTCATGAAAGGATTAGCGACCAACAGAAACAAACAGCGTTTAATAATATTTTCTATTAAAGCATAAAGTATACAAAACTTGTCAATAGTAATTTACGATAGATTTAAAAGGGTTAGAATAATACGCTTTGCTGAGAAAAACGTTCAGCCTTAAAGATACCGCACCCGGAAAATCGGATAGAATTTCAAGAAAACAAACAATGCTTTGCCTTATCAGGGAAATCTGAGCCGTCCCCATTACATCCCGGGTAAGAAGGCGTCGGTATCCGAAATAAATCTCCCCCCACAAGAAATGTGCTCGCAATCATCAGCTTCCCCGGTTTCAATCGATTGGCTTCAGACACGATAAATTGCCTAATATTTAGGCATATCCAGCCAGCCGATTAGGCATATTTTATGAAATGTGACCGTGCAAAAGCCCGGTCATCCTCCAAAAATGTTTTGAATTTCTATTTAATATCAATGGTTTCTATTTAAACAGTCTGGTCTGGCACGGGTTATGCGTAAAGGCTACTTAAGCGGCCGGGATCGTTTTTCGGACGCGAAGCTTTTCAGGTCAAACACACCCTGTCGATATCGACCGTCGGGTGGTAATCGGAAGGAGGTCACGTGATGAAGAAGATCGAATGTATCATCAAGCCCTACCGCATAGACGATGTCAGGGATGGCCTGAACGGCATCGGGGTCCCCGGTATGACCATATCGGAAATCCGGGGGTTCGGCAGGCAGAAGGGCCACTCGGAACTCTACCGGGGAGCCGAATATGCCGTCGATTTTGTCCCGAAGATCAAGATCGAAGTTGTCGTCCCCGATTCGATGGTAGAGCAGGTTCTCGAAACGGTCATCGCAAACGGGCAGACGGGCAAGATCGGTGACGGGAAGATATTCGTTCTCCCCGTCGAAGAATCGATCAGGATCAGGACCGGGGAAAGCGGAGAAGATTCCCTATAGGGACTCACCATAAGGAGGCGTGATATGTTTTATCAGGGAAGTATCCTTAAAAGATCCGTAACCATCCTGGGGCCAATCGTTGCACTGCTCCTTTCTGGCCTCGTATCATCGGCATTTGGGGAAGAGGGGGCTGCAAAACTCACCGCCGATTCCGTTCAGCTGAACCTCAACTACGTCTGGACCCTCATTGCCGCGTTCCTCGTCTTCTTCATGCAGGCCGGATTTGCGCTGGTCGAGGCGGGTTTTACCCGGGCGAAGAACGCCTGCAACATCATCATGAAGAACCTGATGGACTTCTCCGTGGGCGCCGTTGCATTCTTCGCCATCGGTTTCGCGCTCATGTTCGGTACTTCGAGCACTTCACTGGGAGTAGGTTCCACGGGCTTTTTCCTCTCCGACTTTGCACGGGAGGGAGACCCCTGGGTATATGCGTTTTTCATGTTCCAGGTCGTATTCTGCGCTACGGCGGCAACCATTGTTTCGGGAGCCATGGCGGAACGGGCAAAATTTTCGACCTATCTCATATTCAGCGCCCTCATATCGGCAGTCATCTACCCTGTCTTCGGCTCCTTCGCCTGGGGAAGCCTCTACAAGGGTAGCGGTTTCCTGGAACGGCTCGGCTTCATCGATTTTGCCGGCTCCACGGTGGTGCACTCCGTCGGCGGCTGGGCGGCCCTGGTGGGGGCATGGATGCTGGGGCCGAGAACGGGAAAGTACACGCAAGGGAAAAAGCCAAGGCCAATACCGGGGCACTCCATTCCCCTTGCTGCCCTGGGGGTCTTCATCCTCTTTTTCGGCTGGTTCGGGTTCAACGCCGGGAGCACCACCACGGGAGACTCCTCCATAGCCCTCATCTCGGTGAACACGGCACTTGCGGCCGCTACGGGCGCTATCGGCGCCATGGTAACCACGTGGGTCATCCTGAAAAAACCCGACATCGGCATGACGCTGAACGGCTGTCTGGCGGGGCTCGTGGCGATAACGGCGGGATGCGCAAACGTAACCCCCGTAAGCGCTCTCATTATCGGCCTGGCAGCCGGGGTCGTGGTCGTTTTTTCCGTCACCTTCTTCGACAAAAGAGGGGTGGACGACCCGGTGGGAGCCATATCGGTTCACGGCGTGTGTGGGGCGTGGGGAACCCTTGCGGCAGGCCTTTTCGACATGAACGGTTTTGCCCTGAAAACGGTCCTCGTCCAGCTTCTCGGGATCGGAACGGCCTTTATCTGGACCGTGGCCGCATCTTTTGTCCTCTTCGGCGTCCTGAAGGTCACCCTCGGAATCAGGGTCTCTTTGGAGGAGGAGTTCGCAGGCCTCGATTACGGGGAACACAAAGCGAGTGCCTACCCGGAGTTCGCCACGGCCTTGATCGGTGGGGGGGCCCCCTTCGCTTCGCCCACGGACCTCGAGATGAAGACGGAAGCATCCATCCAGGGAAAAAAAATCAGCCCGAAGGAGGAGTTGCATGAAAGCAAAGCATAGCGTCGTCCAAAAAGCATGCGCCGTGTTACCGCTGGTGCTGATTGTCATCACGGTGTTCTCGGCGAAAGCCTTTGCGGAGGAGAAGTCACCCTCTGTAGGCCTTGACCTGAATCTCGGGAGCAAGTACGTCTGGCGCGGCCTCGTGGTTACCGACGACCCGGTTCTCCAGCCGTCCCTTACCGTTGGATACAGGAAATTCAGCCTGAACTTCTGGGCCAACCAGGATCTCACCGACAAGGGGGCCTCGGGGGGAAGCGATATCACCGAATTCGACTACACCCTCGATTACTCCACCTCGGTGGATGCCTTCAGCGTCTCCCTGGGGGTCATCCAGTATACCTTTCCCAACACGGGGGCCGAAGGCACGACGGAGATTTACGGGGTAATCGGCTACGATTACCCGGTTGCCCCGACCCTTTCGCTATACTGGGACGCCGATGAGGCGGGAGGGATCTACGGCACCTTCGCCCTCGGGTACAGTTTCGGCCTCCCCGAGTTTTCCGGTATATCCTCCAGCCTGGACCTCTCCGGGTCGATAGCCTATGCGTCGAGCGGATGGAACGAGCTCTACTACGGGGTGGACGATTCTGCACTCGTCGACCTTCTGGTGACTGCTTCCTGGTCGGTTCCGGTCGATGATCATTTCTCTGCGGGCGCTTACGTGAGCTATTCCCAGCTTGTCGACAGCACATTGAGAGATGCCGTCAATTCCAGAGGGTCCAATGTTGACCCGGTTTTCTACGGTGTCACCATCTCTTTTGCGTTTTGAAAGGTGGCGGCTGTGCAGCCGCAAACGATAGGTATGGATGTGTGGTTCACCCCTCCTTTTCCCGGTAAATCTCAGGCCCGGCGGTTTCCCAACCAAAATCCCGCCGGGCCTGGCCGGGAAAAGTTCCGGAAGATCAGGTCTCCTTTATCAGCCTGAAGCTTTGATAAACCTTCTCAAAGGTTTTAAGGTCTTTGTCGAAGTAATATCGTGCCGGGGCCGAGTAGGATATCCTGTAGAACCAGTCGCCCCATATGAAGCCGTAGTACACGCCCTTGACCCGCAAGCCATCATTCGTCTTATAGGTATGCACAACGCGAAATCCGGGAATTCCACTTATCTCCACCGGCTCTTTCTCCAGCACCTCGAAATTCAAAAAGCTCGGATTTGAGCTTACCGAGTCAATGATCGTTTCCACCATTTCGTGGGTCAGCATATCCCTCCGCAATTTCTTCTTGGTGTGCTCGAACTCATCATCGACGCTGAATCTTCCGATGACGATATTTTGCAGGAGCACACCGTCCCGGGTTACCACGATGCTCTTCTCGCCGGTTTGCTTCATCCATCCTTCCGGAAGCTCAACCGATATGTTCCAGCTGCGCGATTCATACGTGCCGTCCGTCTTCGTCCATATGGCCGTACACCCTGCCAGGAAGACGAACAGGATCAACAGGGCAAGTCTTTTCATCACTCCCCCGTATCCTCGCATTTCTCTATGAGGCTCTCCATGAACTTTCTATCCTGGGTGCCGGGTGAGAGCGCTATGTACCTTTCCAGATTTTCCCTGGCGAGAGCCTTTTTCCCCTGCTTGTAATAGATAAGCCCCAGGCCCCGGTAGGATCCCGGAAACGAGGGGTCGGCATCTCTGGCTTTTTCGTAGTTTTCTATCGCTTTCTCGAGGTCTCCTTCCTCCCTCCTTTCACTGAAGATATCCCCGAGAAGGCAGCAGGCTTCCGCGTTTCCCGGCTGTAGCGTCATAAATTTTTCCACGCCCCGCATCGCCGCATTGAACCTGCCGGCCTTCAGATCGAGCACCGCATTGTCGACTAGCATCCTCTGCGTCTTCTCCTGGAAAATCTCCCGGTTTAC
>JBFFNJ010000192.1:0-4347 GCA_041563215.1 Candidatus Deferrimicrobia bacterium
CTCGACGAGAAAAAGAACGCTGTCATCAGCTGAACCCTTTTTCAGGGCTTCCCTGAATTCATTCAAGCTCTCGATGCGGTTTCTGTTCACCTGCCTTATGATGTCTCTCTCCCGAATACCCGCATCATCGGCGGTAGATCCCGACTCCACGCCGGTGACGATCACCCCTTTCGTGTCGTCAATCTCCATGTGCTTCGCAATTTCCTCGGTGATATCCTGAACGGTCAGTCCCAGGTCTCCAATAATGTCCGTCTTTGCCAGGGTGACCTCATCGGGCATCTCACCGAGTTTGACCTCCACAGTCTGCTCTTTGCCGTCCCTTATTATCCCAACCTTCACCTTCGTGCCAGGTGGGGTTTCTGCAACCATGGCAGGGAGTTGCTGCGCATCTTCGATCTTCTTGCCGTTGAATTCCTTCAGCACATCTCCCTCTTTCAATCCGGCGCTCTCGGCTGGCGAGTCCTTCATCACCTCCGTGACGATCACCCCGTCCTTGGACTCGAGGTTGAGAGATTTTGCCATGTCATCGGTTATGCTCTGCATGTAGATTCCGAGCCATCCCCGAACGACCTTTCCCCGCTCCTTCAGCTGCGCGAAAACGGTCTTGGCCATGTTGACGGGTATGGCGAAACCGATCCCCTGCCCACCCTGAACGATGGCTGTGTTGATCCCCACGACTTCTCCCTTCAAGTTGAAGAGGGGGCCTCCGCTGTTTCCGGGGTTGATAGAGGCGTCGGTCTGGATGAAGTCATCGTAGGGTCCCGAACCGATTACCCTTCCTTTCGCGCTCACGATTCCTGTCGTTACCGTGTGATCGAGGCCGAAGGGGTTACCTATCGCAACGACCCACTCACCTACTTTCAGAGAATCCGAGTCACCCAGGTTCACCGTTGGCAGGGTTTCTCCATTCCTTATCCGGATCAGTGCTATATCCGTCTTCGGATCGGTCCCTATGACTTCCGCCTCAAACTCCTTCCCGTCTTGCAGCTTCACCGTTATCTCGTCGGCCCGCTGTACAACGTGATTGTTCGTAAGTATGAACCCGTCTCCCGACACGATGAAGCCCGATCCAAGAGATCGCCTCTTCTGCTCTCTCGGCATCCTGCCAAAAAAATCCTCGAAAAACTCCTCAAAGGGATCCCGGGAGAAAGGGCTTCTGAATTGCGGCTTTCTGAACTTCACGATGGTGGTTGTGCTGATGTTCACGATGGAATCTTTCACCCCCTCTACGAGCTCCGGGATGTTCGTGGGGAGATTGAAGCCGCTCTCTTTCTGTTCGCCGGCCTTTTTCTCGATATAGGCAGCATCCGTTTTTTCCAGCAATTTTCCATCTTTCCCGTGAATAATCAGCCCAACCAATATCACCAGTGCCAGAAGGAGCACACCGATTCTCACCTTCCTCATCGCAATCCACCTCCTTTTTTCAGGTAGACGTCACTCGTCTATGGATTATTCGATACTCCCTGCGCAACCTTTACGTAAACCATCCTCAACTGGGAAAGGTATTCTTTGATCAATAAATCTTCTTCCTTGGACAGGTTTCCCCTCGTTTTACTCTCGAGGACCCCGAGGATGTCGATATATTGCCTGGCAACCTCCAGATTCGGCTCCCCGGGTGTCATCCCCTCACCTTCGAGCATGCCCAGTGAGGCCAGTGCCTGCATAAAAAAAGACTTCACGATGTCGGTGAAATCAGGCTCGTGGTATCGGGGGGGGGCCTCCCGGGCGTAATCTCTTTCCCCGCCCGTTTTTTCGGCAGGTCCTTCGCTCTTTTTCTGCTCTGCCTTTTCGTCTCCCGCCGGCTTTCCCCCTTCAGCTGCTCTGGCTCCCGCAGGAGGAACATCGCTTTTTTCTTCCGGTGCGTCCTCTCTTCCGATTCTCCTCTTGTCGATTACCCTGAACCCCTTCTCCTTTTCCTCACCCATTTACACCCCCACTTCCTTTTGGTTCACCACGAGATCCCCCTCAACAAGATCGAGATAAAACATGTCCGACTCATTCCACATGAGCGTTATCGGAATCTTCACCTTCTCGTCTATCGTCCTCTTGAGAAACCGTGCGCCGTATTTGATGCTGAACCCGATTTCAGCGAGAAAACCCAGAGAAGCATCCGAGTACTGCAGGTCCTTTCCGTACTCGGCCATCGTCTTCTTGATCGTTTTCAGGTACATTTCCGCGATCTTTCTCACCTCCTCCATCGGGAGGAACCTGAAGACTATTACATCGTCAATGCGATTTATAAACTCCGGTGAAAAACGTTCCTCGACGAGATTTATCACGCTCTTTTTCACCGATTCGTAGTTTGCACCCCCCACGTCAAAGCCCAGCGGCTTTGTCAGCCTCGAGTACTCGCCCGCACCTAAGTTGCTCGTCATGATTATGATCGAATCGCTGAAGTATACCTTTTTTCCCCTGCCGTCAGTGAGCCACCCTTCGTCGAAAACCTGAAGGAAAAGGTTGAGGACGTACTGGTCAGCCTTTTCGATCTCGTCCAGGAGGACCACGGTGTAGGGGTTGTCCCTTATCTGATTCGTCAAAATGCCGCCTCTTTCCGAGCCGACGATTCCCCGGGGCATACCGATGAGTTTATCTACCGACACGGTCCCGTCCCGGTACTCCGACATATCCACCCTCACCATCTTCTGATCGTCACCGAAAAGGCATTGCGACAGGGCCTTTGCCATCTCTGTCTTGCCCACACCCGTCGGTCCCAGGAAAAGCAGAACGCCGTCCGGCTTGAAGTAATTTTCCTTAAGAGGCCCCTTGTTCAGGCGCAGCGCCCTGCCCACGGCCTGGATCGCCTCTGCCTGTCCCACCACTCTTGACGAAAGGTCCTCCTCGATATGGGAGAACCTGTCCACAACATCCCGCTTGATTATGTCTGCCGGTGTCTTGATCTCTTTCGATATCACGCCGATGATATCCTCGGAGGTGACGATTTTGTCCTTGTTTTCGATTTCAACCCTTACCGCTGCCGTATCGATCCAGTTGATAACCTTATCGGGGAGCCTGAGCGACCTTGCATATCTCTTGGACATGGAAAGGGCCATCTCTATTGCCTCGTCGTTTATGACCACGCCATAATTCGACTCGAGACGGGGTTTGAGGCCGTAGAGTATCTCCCGCGTTTCCTCGATAGTAGGCTCGTCGATCTTTACGATTCTGAACCTCCTGGACAGAGCCTCGTCTTCCTGGATTATCTCCTTGTACTCCGTCGTGGTCGTTGCCCCTATCATCTGCACTTCTCCCCGCGCCAGGGAGGACTTGAATATGTTCGCCGCATCGGAAGGAACACCCATGGCGGACCCGGCGCCGATAATTGTGTGGGCTTCGTCGACAAAGAGAATTATGTTCTTTTTCTCCCTGAGCTCGTTTATGATCTTCTCTATCCTGTCCTCGAACATACCCCTGAATACCGTGCCGGCGACGACCGTGTTCATCTGAAGATTGACTACCTGGTGGCCTCTCAGCCGCGGGGGGACCCTGTGGGGCTCGAACTCGAGGCGCAGCGCAACGCCTTCCACAACGGCGGTCTTACCCACACCGGGATCTCCCGTAACCATCACCGAATTGCACCTGTCCTTGTGGCAAAGAATTTCCAGAATCATGTCGATCTCTTCTTCCCTTCCGATTACGGGGGGAATTTTTCCCTCCCTTGCCAGCAGGTTCAGGTTCACCCCGAAGGTGCGGAGGTTAGTGGGAAGCTCGTATCTCTTCTTCAGGTCTTCGTATTTTTCCTCGCGCGTCTTCAGGTGCATGCTGAACTTCGATAGGGCTGCCTGTGGATCAACCCCGTAACTCTTGAAAATTCTCGCCGGTATCGAGTGTGTCTCGTGGAAGATTGCAAGAAAAATATCGGGAGGTTCGATGAGATTTCTCTTGTTTCTCTGTGTGGTTTCCCATGCGATACGGAAAACCTGTTTCGTTGCAGGGGGGATCTTCATGCCCACACCGAGGTACTGACGCGAAATGCTCAGGTACTCCTTCAGGCTGTATATCACCGACTCAGGCTCGAGTCCGACGCTCTTTACCAGGTCCTGAAAGAGCTGCTTTTCAACCCCCGAAAAGGAGATGAAGAGGTGTTCGAGCCCGAGGTAATAATGATGCCTCTTCTGGGACTCCTCGATGGCATTTGAAAGCATCTTCTGTGCTTTCTCGGTAAGTCTCTCTCTGTAGAAAGCGATTTCCATCATGTCTCTATAACCTCAAGCTGACGTTTCCGCCATTTTTGACAGTCTCCGTATTCTCTCCTCAAGTGGCGGGTGGGTTGAGAAAAGAGCCCCGAACGCCCTTCGTCCGGAAAAATTATTGACGATAAATAGATGGGATGTAGCCGGGTTCACCTCA
>JBFFNJ010000193.1:0-4319 GCA_041563215.1 Candidatus Deferrimicrobia bacterium
GGGATTTCCGGCGCCGCCCAGCTCCTCTCGCGGGAAATTCCCGCCGGTGACTCCCGGGCGGGGATTATGGAGGAGATGATAGGCCTCATCAGCCGGCTCGATAACACGATCAAGAACCTTTTGAACTTCGCCCGGTATACAGAGCCTGAATTTGCCCCCGCTAATATCAACGAGGTGATTGAAAAGGTCATCTTTTTCGTAAGGCAGGTGCCGGAGGGCAAAAAGGCCAGCTTCGTCACCCAGTACGACCAGGCCATGGAGGAGATAGAAGTGGACGCCGACCAGATGAAGCAGGTATTTTTGAACCTTTTCCTGAACGCCCTGCAGGCCAAGGCGGAGGACTGTGAGATATCGGTGAAGACTTACGGGGAGGCCCTCCCGGGATTCATGGAGCTCAGCCACCGGAAGCACTTCATCATGGTGTCCGTCATCGATAACGGCCCTGGTATAACAACGGACAAGCTGGGAAAGATATTCCAGCCTTTCTACACCACCAGGGAGGAGGGCACCGGCCTTGGCCTGTCCATCACCCGCAAGATAGTCGACCTCCACGAGGGACGGATAACCGTCGAAAGCGAGGTGGGCAAGGGAACCGCATTCCACATCTTTTTTCCAAAGAAAAAACTTTGAACGGAGAACTATCGACCGCTGCCACCGAACGATTTTCCATTCCGCATTCCGAATTCCGCATTGCCATCTCTGTGTATTTTGTTTTTCCACTGTGTGGAAATCCCCCCATTCCCTTCCCCTCCTTACAAATCGCCTTTATTTACAGCATGTAGTGTGTTAATATTTTCTGATTAAGCTTATTCCCGGGATATCCCAAGATCCCCGAAAATAAAGAAACTGTTTCCCTGGGAATGTATGAGTAAAGCCAGGATACTCGTCGTCGACGACGAGAAGATGATCCGCTGGACCCTCGAAACGGCGCTGAAGAAAGAGGGATACGAGGTTACCGCCGTCGAATCGGGGGAGGAAGCGCTCGAGCATGTTCTCAACCAATCCCCCGACGTGGTGGTGGCCGACATCACCCTCCCCGGCATCGACGGGATAGAGGTCTTGAGGCACATAAGGGAATCAGAGCCCCTCATCCCCGTAGTCATGATAACGGCACACAAGGAGATCTCCCTCGCCGTTTCCGCCATGAAGCTCGGCGCCTTCGATTACGTGGAGAAACCCTTCGACGTAGACCGCATACTCATCCTCGTGGACAATGCCCTCGAGCGGAGGAAGCTCTCCCGCGAGGTGGAATACTACCGGAAGGAGAAGAGGGAAAAGCACGGCTTCGACAGTATCATCGGCAGGAGCTCCCAGGTAAAGAGTGTGATCGAGATCGCGCGCAAGGTGGCAGGGAGCGAGGCGACGACGGTCCTCCTCCATGGAGAATCGGGGACGGGAAAAGACATCCTGGCGATGGCAATCCATTACGAGTCGGCTCGGGCGACGAGGCCTTTCATGCCCATCAACGTGACGGCCCTGCCCGGAGAGCTCCTCGAGAGCGAGCTCATGGGGTACGAGAAGGGAGCGTTCACCGATGCGAAAGCCACGAAAAAGGGGCTCTTCGAGATAGCAAGCGGGGGAACGATCTACCTCGACGAGATCGGGGACATGGCGCCCGGGCTCCAGGCGAAGCTGCTCAGGTTTATCGAAACCAAGACCTTCAAGAGAGTAGGGGGGCACACCGACATCGAGGTGGACGTGAGAATCATAGCGGCGACGAATAAAGACCTCGAGGGGGCCGTCAAAGGGGGAAAGTTCAGGGAAGACCTCTTTTACCGGCTCAACGTGATCCCCATAACCCTGCCGCCGCTCAGGGAGCGAAGGGAGGACATCCTCCACCTGGCCGCGCATTTTCTGGCCGATTTCGGCAGGCAGTTCAGAAGAGCGGTGAAAGGCTTCACCAGGGAGGCGGAGTCGGCCATGGTGGCATACGGCTGGCCCGGAAATGTTCGCGAGCTAAAAAACGTCATAGAGAGGGCCCTCATCCTCGGCACAGCCGAAACCGTGGGTGTTGACGACCTCGCTTTTTCCGTCACCGGTAAAGTGACTCCGAAGGCTGAACCGGTGGAGTGGAGCGAAGGTCCCGTGGATGGGGAGCGGTCGGTGTTGAGCGAAGTCGGTGCTGAAGAGAATCTTCCCGGGACCGGGGAGCCCACCGCGGCCGGGGAGGACGGAGGGGTTCTCCGGCTGCCGGAGGGGGGAGTCGTCCTCGAGGACGTCGAGATGGAGCTGATAAAACAGGCCCTGGATAAAACGGGCGGAAACCAGACGAGGGCGGCAAGGCTGCTCGGCCTCTCACGTGATGCCCTGAGGTACCGGATGAAGAAATTCGACCTCTCGGGCTGATTGGGTGATATCACGCAGCCTGTGCGGGGTGCCTTGTTTTATTTGTTATTTTGAAACCGGTAACATACTGTTTTTGAATGGAAAAATAACTGGTTTTTTCTTTAAGAAAAACCAGGCTTGGCACGGTATGTGAATAAATAAAGAAAGGAGGAACCAAATGGCACCATGCTGCGAAAAATTTCCCACTTTTAGCATGAAAAAGCTGGAAGGGCGTTTTCTGGCTCGACTCATTGCGGTAGCCGCACTGGCTTTTTTTATCGCTGTCAGCATGCCCGGCACGGTCGCGGGACAGCCCCCGGCGCCCCAGTTCATGGCCAACTCCCCCATCCTGGCGGGGAACCAGGTCATCATCCTTTGGGTACCCGTCCCCGGCGCGGTCAAGTATTTCGTCTACCTGAACGGGAAGAAAATTGCCGAGGCCGTCGGGGTCCAGCACGTCATCCCCACCCCCGCCGAAGCGGGGGAGTACACCATCGAGCTTGCCGCCGTCGACGCCGCGGGGAAGGAGAGTCCGAGATCGCGGCCCGGAACGATCAAGATCGTCGTCATCGAGGCGCCAAAAGGGCTCGTGTCGCGGGCGCGGGAAAACACGGTTTTCCTCCGGTGGGGGACGACGGACGGGGCCGTCATCTACAACCTCTACCGCTCTGATGCAAAGGATGGAGAGTTCAAGCTGCTCGCCTCCGTCCAGGAAACGAGCTACGGCGATTCCGGCGTGGAACCGGGGAAGAGCTACTACTACGCCGTCACCGCCAAGGACCTCGCCGGCAAGGAGAGCCCTCGGAGCGAGACAGTCGAGGCGTCTTTGTTAGAGGTTCAGGCTGCCGCTGCAACAGAGGTCAAGCTGGAGCTCAAGATAGTCCCCACGCAGGAAGCGTCCCGGGTGGGCTTTCTCGAGGGAAAGCGGGTGACGCAGGTATCAGATGTCAAAGTTTTGCGCGACAGGAGCGAGGTGTGGATCGTCCGGGCGAGCAAGATCTTCCGCCTGAACTTCAAGGGGGAACTCGTTGGCACCATTGGCCCCCTGGAGGGGGCGAAGAAGCTCATCAAGGTCGACGTGGCTGAGGACGGGACCATTTACGTGTCGGACAGCAGCGGGTACCTCTACGCCGTCAGGGAGTCGGGTGCGGTCGCCTGGAAGTCGCAGATACCAAGGCCCCCCGCGGACGACGAGGAGATCTGGAAGCAGATCCCCGCGCATGTAAAGAGTCAGAACCCCGTCGGCGGCGACGTGCTCGCGTTCAGCGATGGCGCCTGGATCTCCGACCAGCGGTACGCCATCATATGCGTCTTCGACTCACGTGGAAACTTCCAGCGCTACATCTATAGCTACACCGACAAGGAGGGGAAGAAAGTGCGCTTTCCCGCGGTGGGGGAGATCGACCGGCTGCCGGGAGGCGACAGGTACATCATCACCTTTCCCCTCGGCCACTACGCGGTGGTGGTGGACCAGGATTTCAACGAGATTTACTCTATCGGGAAGAGCGGAACGGGATTTATCGGGAGGTTCATCGGGATTCACGGCGTCGACATCCTGCCGGGCGGAGAGATCCTCCTGACCGACCCTGCGGTGAACTCCATGCAGGTCTTTGACGGCAAGGAGGGTTCCTACCTCTACCACATCGGGGGAAACCAGGCGAAGGAGGACCCGGCCCAGCCGGGCAGGGCCCTGATCGATTTCGGCGCCATCAGCTTCACCCATTACATAAACGACAACGAGGTGATCGTTTACGCCGGGACGGAGAAAGCTCTTTTGTTCCGGAAAGTATTGACGAAGAAGTAAAAAAAGAGAAAAGAGGAGGTGTTGCCGGAAAATGACAACAAGCGAATCAAAGGAGCAATTTTTTTCAATGAGTCAAGACGGAAAACCAACAAGGAGGGAAAAGATGAGTAGCAGAAAAATGCTGTACACATGCCTCCTGGCGATCTTCGCGGTGCTTCTGTGGGCTGGACCCTCGGGCGCCGTCATCACC
>JBFFNJ010000194.1:0-4315 GCA_041563215.1 Candidatus Deferrimicrobia bacterium
CCCTGGGGGGCATAACCGACGAAAATGGCCAAGTTCTTCCCCTGCACGAAATCATGAAGAGCCTCGTGCGCACGGGGCGCATCGTTATCAGCATGGAAGATGCTTACATTATCGAAGGCGTACTGGGTGGCAACGTGACGAGCGGCCGGAAACAGGGCATGAATGCCGCACGATTATTATTGGCCTATCAGCACGGCAAGCCGATTGTCGATCTGCCGCCGATACTGAAGAGTCCTAATGCCTGGATTTTTGATGACAGGAGCCTGCAGCGATACGGTATCGATTTGCCCGATGACATTCGCTCCCAAGCCGTTCTTTTACATCCACGCCCCGGTTTTTATGAACAATTTAGAACCTTGATTCTTGGCATGCTGATTGCCTTGGGTGTGTCGCTCCTTTCGGTCGTGACCGTGTCGATTATTTTTTTATCGCGTAAAAACCGTGCATTGAGTCTTGCGCAACACAGCGCCGAGTCGGCTAATGCCCTCTTCCATCAACTCGCCGAACAGACGCGGACGTGGCACTGGGAAGTCAATGCCGAGGGGCTTTATACCAACGCCAGTGATCTTACCGAGGCAGTTACAGGCTATCGGCCCGAAGAAATCATGGGCAAGATGTACTTCTATGACCTCCACCCGGCGGAGGGGCGCGAAGCGTTCAAGACGGAGGCGTTCGAAACGTTCGCCCGCAGAGAGCATTTCCGCGACCTGGAGAACATCATCCAAACCAGAGACCGGCGGCTCATCTGGGTGTCGACCTACGGGATTCCCTTTCTGGACAGCAACGGCAATCTTGCGGGATACCGCGGCTCCGACACCGACATCACCGAGCGCAAGCGGGCGGAGGAGGTGCTATCCGAGGCCGAAGTGCGGCAGCGGACCATTCTTGACAACATGCCTTTCTTGGCCTGGCTCAAGGATACCGAGGGTCGTTACATCATGATCAACCAACAGTATGCAAAGTCTTGCGGCCGCACCGTCGATCAGGTGGTTGGATTGACCGATTTGGACATTTGGCCACGCGAGTTGGCCGAGAAATACCGTGCCGATGATGACGAGGTCATGGAAACGCGCCGCGGGAAAGGGGTCGAGTAGATAGTAGCCGTGACCGGCGGTCCCATATGGGTCGAAGCCTTTAAAGCCCCGATCATTAATCATCGCATGGAAGTGACCGGTACGACCGGGCTGGCGAGAGACATCACCGAGCGTAAGCGGGCGGAGGAGGAGAAGCGAAGCCTGGAGGAGCGCCTGATGCGGGCGGAGAAGATGGAGGCCCTGGGAGTCCTGGCCGGCGGCGTTGCCCATGATCTCAACAATGTTCTGGGCGTCACCATCGGCTATTCGGAACTGCTCATGAATTGGGAAGATAAGTCGAACACCATCAGGCCTCAGCTTGAGGCGATTATGAAAGGAGGCCAGAGGGCAGCGGCGATTGTGCAGGATCTGCTGACCCTCGCCAGAAGGGGAGTTCCGGGAAGTGATGTCGTCAATCTGAACAGGATCATCGCTGACTTGCCGAAATTACCGGAGTTCCAGGGTCTGTCTTCCTACCATCCCTCTGTACAGATCAAGCACGATCTCGAACCTGACCTGCCGAATATCTCCGGTTCTTCCGTACATCTTGGCAAGACCTTGTTCAATCTGGTTTCCAATGGGTGCGAAGCAATGCCGAAAGGCGGTATCTTGACCCTCAGGACGACCAGTCAATATCTGGACAAACCGATCGAGGGATATGATGAGGTTCAGAGGGGAGACTACGTCGTTCTTTCCGTGTCCGATACGGGAGGAGGGATATCGGAGGCCGATCTGAAACGCATCTTCGAGCCGTTTTACACGAAGAAGGTCATGGGGCGAAGCGGAACAGGATTGGGGCTGGCAGTGGTCTGGGGTACGGTGAAAGATCATAATGGCTACATCAATGTTCAGTCCGAAGTAGATAAAGGGAGCACATTTACCCTTTATTTCCCGGAAACGAGGGAAGAAATCACTGCGGAACACGACTCAGTTTCCCTTTCTCAATACATGGGGAAAGGGGAATCCATTCTCATTGTGGATGATGTCAAGGAGCAGCGGTATCTGGCTATCGAAATGCTTAAGAAATTGAATTACAGCGTATCGAGCGTTGCCAGTGGTGAAGAGGCGGTGATGTCCTTGAAGGGTCATCCCTGTGATCTTTTGATTTTGGATATGATTATGGACCCTGGTATGGACGGGCTGGACACCTACAAGAGGGTTCTGGAAATATTTCCCAAACAGAAGGCGATTATCGTAAGCGGTTTTTCCGAGTCGGATCGTGTGCATGCCGCTCAGGCCCTCGGCGCAGGCGCCTACGTCAAAAAACCCTATTTTATCGAAACACTTGGGCTGGCCGTGAGGAAGGAGATTGATAGAACCAAATGAACCCGGGATTGACAAAGCCTTTTGGATAAACCGCGAAAAAAGAAACTTTCTATCGGGACGCGGCCGGGGGTTCGAAGAAAAAGCTGGAAAGCTTTTGGTAACCTGTGCAACAGGCGGCCCGCAAGTCTACCAGATAACTGCTTGAAAAAAATGGTCGGGACGGCCGGACTTGAACCGGCGACCCCTTGCTCCCAAGGCAAGTGCGCTACCAGACTGCGCTACGTCCCGACTTTGCCAATGTCCCCCGTGGATTATAGGTGCATGGAGAGGGCATGGAAACAACAATCGATGGCAAATTGCCATCAATTGTCGGGAAATACCCCCCTACCCGAACATTCCGCTGTTGCCCAACTCCTCGATGAGGATCCTTATCGCCTGTCCCCGGTGGCTGATCTTGTTCTTCTCCTCCGTGGTGAGCTCCGCCATCGTCTTCGGTGAACCCTTGACCCGGAAGATCGGGTCGTACCCGAAACCGCCGGTCCCGCGCGGGGTAGCGGTAATCTCCCCGTCCACGCGGCCGGTGGCCTCCGCGACCACCCGGCCGGGAAGAGCTGCCGCCGCCACGCAGATAAACGCGGCTGTCCATGGCTTGGGACAGGGGACCAGCTCTTCGATAAGGAACGCGATGTTCTTCTCGTCCGTCGTCTGCGGACCCGCGTACCGGGCGGATTGCACCCCCGGGCGGCCCCCCAGCGCATCCACCGACAGGCCGGAGTCGTCTGCCACGCACAGGATCTTGAATTGCATCGCGTAATGGAGCGCCTTGATCCGCGCATTCTCCGCGAACGTCTTTCCCTCCTCGCGCGGATCCGATACGCTATGCATGTCGGGCAGCGTGAGGACCTCGACGTTCTTCTGCAGCCCCAGCCCAATCAGCGCTCGGATCTCGGTCGCTTTCCCCCGGTTCCGGGTCGCGATCAGCAGCTTCATCGGCTACCCCCCATCCACTGTTTCTGGATCCGGATGATCCGTTTTCCCGCACGCACCGCCGCCTCGAGCATCCGGTCCAGCTGATCCTTCGTGAACGGCTCCCCCTCGGCGGTCCCCTGCACCTCGATCAGGTTTCCGCTCCCGGTCATGACGACGTTCATGTCGACGTTCGCATTCGAATCCTCGGCGTAGTCGAGGTCCACCAGGATGCGATCCCCCAGGATCCCCACGCTGACCGCCGCAACCGGCTCCCGTATGGGGTTCTTCGGGATCACCCCGCTCCCTGTCAGCCGGGAACATGCCTGCCACAGGGCGATCCACGCCCCGTTGATCGAGGCGATACGGGTCCCGCCGTCCGCCTGGAGAATGTCGCAGTCGACGGTGATCGTCCTCTCGCCCAGGGGTCCAAGGTCCAGCACTGCCCGGAGCGACCTTCCGATCAGTCGCTGGATCTCCTGCGTCCTGCCCTGGACCCTTCCCGTGCGCCCTTCCCGTTGGGTCCTCGTGGTCGTCGCCCTCGGCAGCATCGAGTACTCGGCGGTTACCCAGCCCTTTCCGGTTCCCCGGAGGAATGGAGGAACGCGCTCTTCGATCGACGCGGCACATACCACCTTCGTCTCCCCCAGTTCGAAAAGCACCGACCCCTCGGCATGCTTTTGATACCCCGCGGTCACGTGGATCTTCCGGAGGTCTCCTGCTTTTCGCCCGCCTGCACGCATCCACGCTCCATCCGCTTCCTGTTCTCGCCGGTCCCGCGAACGGCACGCTTTCCCGACAAATTTTAGATTATCCGGGAAAAAGTCCCTCCAGGGAACCATTTAATCGGGAGGGAACGGGACTTTTTTCCTCATGGCGTGGGGAAATTCTGACTCTTTTTCCCGTTTTTCTACATCATACGGTATAGCCGTGCAGGATGAGGGGCACGAAATCCCGAGCACGGCGAATCATTCGACCGGGCTGGTGCTTCCTTGATCGTCGGAGTCCCC
>JBFFNJ010000195.1:0-4294 GCA_041563215.1 Candidatus Deferrimicrobia bacterium
CTGTAGTTGAGAGTCTCCGGTTTTTTTACCTCGCCGTGAGACCACTTTCGGATCATATCCGAAGAGGCGATAGAGATTTTGATGCTCGAGATGTTGAGAGGATTACGGGGACTTTCTAATATCTTGAGTATGTCTTCCAATTTTATCCCTCCAGTAAAGGGGTTATCTTACTATTCATCGCTTTGAAGGTCGACGTTCAATGCAAGAGCCTGGAGTTCCTTGATGAGTACGTTGAACGACTCCGGCAGTCCGGGCTCCAAGCTAAACCCACCCTTGACGATTGACTCGTACATCCTGGCTCTGCCGGGGACATCATCGGATTTAACCGTGAGAAACTCCTGGAGTGTGTGGGCTGCCCCATACGCCTCCAGAGCCCATACCTCCATTTCACCGAGTCGCTGACCGCCAAACTGTGCCTTGCCGCCCAGCGGCTGCTGTGTGACGAGAGAGTAAGGTCCTGTGGACCGAGCGTGTATCTTGTCGTCCACGAGGTGGTTGAGTTTGAGCATGTACATAAGGCCCACGGTAACTTTTCGCTTGAAGGGGAGTCCCGTCCTCCCGTCATACAGGTTCGCCTGGCCATCCAGCGGCAGGCCTGCCATCTTCAAGTATTCCCTGATTTCGGACTCTTTCGCTCCAGAAAAAACCGGGGTTGCCATGAATACGCCATTTTGTAGTTCTTTCGCAATCTTTAGAACATCATCTTCAGGCAAAGACTCAATATATTCACTAAAATCTGCTGCATTGTAAACTTTTTTTAGCCATTCTTTGATTGCTGATTGGGAATAGTTCTCCATGATGTGTTTCTCTATCTGTTTCCCAAGCTCGGAGGCTGCCCAGCCCAAGTGGGTTTCGAGAATCTGCCCCACGTTCATTCTCGACGGCACACCGAGAGGATTCAGCACGATATCGACAGGTGTGCCATCTTCCAGGTATGGCATGTCTTCTATGGGAAGAACCATCGATATGACACCTTTGTTGCCATGACGTCCGGCCATCTTGTCGCCCACCGAGAGTTTTCTTTTCATTGCCACATATACCTTGACAGTTTTGAGAACACCCGGAGGGAGCTCATCGCCTCTTTGTACACGGTCAAATTTTTCTGCAAACCGCTTCTTGATCTGATTTTCATGCGCCGTTGCCATATCCAATATTTCTTTGTTCTTCAGGTTTATGTCCGGGTTTTCCACCGTGGTGATGTCAGCTATCCTTTCCCTTGGGATCTTTTTGAATATCTCCTCGGTAATGATTTTATTTTTCTGAACCAATACCGATGAGCGATCGGGGGACATTATCCGTGTGGCAGCTGTTTTCCCCACGAGGTTGCTCTTGATCCTTCCCTCCATATTTTCTTTGACTATTCTCAGCTCATCCTTCTTGTCCCTTTCGAGGGCTTCGATTTCCTTCTCTTCCAGTTCCCGGGACCTGTCATCCTTCTCGCCACCCTTCCGGGTAAAAATCTTGGCGTCGATGACGATACCGTCGATTCCCGGCGGTACACGGAGGGATGTGTCTTTGACGTCTCCCGCTTTGTCCCCGAATATGGCACGGAGGAGCTTTTCTTCCGGGGTCAGCTGGGTTTCCCCTTTGGGCGTGACCTTACCCACCAGTATATCCGTATGGGACACCCGGGCGCCTATCCTCACGATCCCGCTTTCATCGAGATTTTTCAGTGCCTCCTCGCCGACGTTGGGTATATCGTTCGTTATCTCTTCCTTTCCGAGTTTCGTCTCCCTCGCCATACACTCGAACTCTTCGATGTGAATCGATGTATATACATCATCCCGAACCAGCCTTTCACTGATCAGGATGGAGTCTTCGAAGTTGTATCCTCCCCAAGGCATAAAGGCAACGAGAACATTTCTCCCGAGGGCAAGTTCTCCTTTGCTTGTGGCCGGCCCGTCCGCGATGACTTCCATCTTTTTCACCCTATCCCCGATTCCGACCACCGGCTTTTGGTTTATGCAGGTATTCTGATTTGACCTGGTAAACTTGTTCAGGTTGTATATATCCGCCCCGAGTCTTCCCATCTGGTCTGGCTCTTCGGCTTTGATGACAATTCTCGTTGCATCCACGAACTCAACGATTCCGGCGCGTTTTGCTACAACAGTAGCCCCTGAATCGGCAGCAGCCACGCTTTCGATGCCGGTACCAACGAGAGGGGGCTCTGTTCTCAGCGAAGGAACGGCCTGCCTCTGCATGTTGGAACCCATCAGGGCCCTGTTTGCATCGTCGTGTTCCAGAAAGGGAATGAGGGATGCCGCAACGGAAACGAGCTGATTCGGGGATACATCCATGAGCGTAATCTCAGAGGCGCTAACCATAGTAAATTCGCCCTTTTTCCTGGCTATGACGATGTCATTGACAAAGTATCCCTCCTCGTTGAGAAGGGCGTTTGCCTGTGCTATGACATGTTCTCCCTCTTCGATCGCCGATAGGTAAACCACCTCTTCAGTGACCTTCCCCTCCTTCACCAACCGGTAGGGTGTTTCGATAAATCCGAACTCGTTGACCTTTGCGTAAATTGCAAGCGAACCGATGAGCCCGATGTTCGGGCCCTCAGGAGTTTCTATCGGACAGATCCTTCCGTAATGGGTCGGGTGGACATCCCTTACCTCAAACCCTGCCCTGTCACGTGTGAGCCCGCCGGGACCCAGCGCTGACAACCTCCTCTTATGCGTAATTTCCGAGAGAGGATTTGTCTGGTCCATGAACTGGGAAAGCTGGCTGGAACCGAAGAACTCTTTGATCTGAGCCGATACGGGTTTGGAGTTTACCAGATCATGGGGCATGGCTGTGTCAAGGTCCTGGTGTGTCATCCTCTCCTTGATCGCCCGATCAACCCTCAGCAGGCCATCCCGAAGGGCTTTCTCCACGAGCTCGCCAACCGTTCTTACCCGTCTGTTGCTCAAGTTGTCGATGTCGTCAGGCTCGCCGTTCCCATTTTTTAGATCGATCAAATATTTTATTATCTCGACGATATCTTCTTTTCTGAGCGCCACATGATCCAAGGGAATATCTTTTAACCCCAGCTTGTAGTTCAACTTCAACCTGCCCACACGGGAAAGCGAATACCGGTCCGGGTTAAAAAAGAGGTTCTGGAAAAGATGTTCGGCAGCATCAAGGGTCGGCGGGTCGGTTGGCCTCATCTTCTTGTATATTTCCTTCAGCGCAGATTCTCTGTCCTTCGTCTTGTTCTGCCAGAGGTCTTCCCAGATGCATTTGTCCGCCGTTACGACCGTACTGACCTCCATTTGTTTTATTTCTCTTGCCCTGATCTGCTCCAGATCTTCATCCCCTATCGGCTTGCCGGATTCGATAATGACCTCATTCGAGGATGGATCAACCACCTCCTTCACACAGACCTGCCCCTTGAGCGAGTCAATAGCCAGTTCCACCTTTCCAAGATCTATCTCACCGTACCTCTCGGCCCGTAACCTCTGGACTTTCTGGCCTTTTCTCACGATGACTTCTTTCGTCTCCGGGTGCCGTATCTCAGCGGGTGATCTCTTTCCCACCATGTCAAAAAGATTCAGCTTCTTCTCGTACACGTCTCCCTTTATGGTAACTTCCTCCACCTTGTAAAATTCTTTCATTGCCTCCTCAAGGGAGTATCCAAGGGCCCGCAAAAAGACGGCGATCGGAAACTTCTTCTTCCTGTCGATTTTGACAAAGAGGGATTCTTTGTGATCGAATTCGAAATCCAGCCAGGACCCGTTATTCGGTATTATCCTCGAAGAGAAAGAGGTTTTTTCAGTAATGCCACCCCTTGCCTTGTCCTTCTCGAAATACACTCCCGGCGAGCGTTGCACCTGGCTTACGATAACCCGCTCTGTACCATTGACGATAAAGGTTCCCTTGTCTGTCATAAGCGGAATTTCCCCGAAAAACACTTCCTGCTCTTTGACGTCCCGTATTGTCTTGTTCCCCGTTGTTTCGTCGATGTCAAAGAGCACAAGCTGAAATCTGACCTTCATCGGCGCCGAGTAGGTCATCCCCCTTTCCCGGCACTCGTCTTCGCTGAACTTGGGCGTTTCGATGGAATAGCTGATAAAGTCCAAATTCGCCCTGCCATTTGGATCGCTTATGGGGAACACACTGCGAAACACTGCCTGAAGACCGATACTTTTTCGCTCATCGGGTTCAATATCGCTCTGGAGGAAGTTCCCGTATGACTCCAACTGCAATTTGATCAGGTGGGGGCTCCCCAGAACGGTTCGGATCTTTGAAAAATTAACCCTTTTGATTCGGTTGGTATAATCAAGATAACCCATCTTGACTCCCTATCATGTAA
>JBFFNJ010000196.1:0-4240 GCA_041563215.1 Candidatus Deferrimicrobia bacterium
ATAACATAACGAACCCTTTCGTTGAACCGTTGATCCACCACAGCCGACTCTTCATACCGGAAGAGATACGGCACTGTGTCTCCTTCCACCTGGTGGGCCTTGAACAGCAGATCTCCCGCTATGCCGTAGAAATGAATGATTGAGGAGGCGCGGCTGAAGGATGCGCCCATGATGAAGGGAAAATTCGAGCCGCCGCACACCATCTCGCCGTTGTAGACTGCCCTCCCGGCAAAGCCACTGTTATGAGAGGTTTTCACAAAAAAAAGGCGTGCAATTTCGCTCTCGGGCCTCTTCGCGGGGAAGCCTGCGCAACCGGCGAGAAAAAGAACTGCAACCCACAGCGCCTTGCTTCCCCGATAAGGAATAGTTATTTCCCTATCTCCTTCAGCTTGTTTTGAACAACCTCGGGATTTTCGTGGTTGTTCTTGAGCGCTCTTTCATAATACTGGATCGCCTCTTCATCTCTTGACAGAGCCCTCAGCACGTCTCCCATGTGCTCGAGGACAACGGGATCGTCGGGGACGAATTTTATGGCCCTCTCCAGCTCCAAGAGGGCCTTCTTCATCTTGCCCTGCCTGTAATAGACCCATGCGAGACTGTCTATGAAGTAACCATCATCGGGTTTTATGTCCAGGGCCTTCTTGATCATCGTCTCCGCCTCGTCGAGCTTGACGTTCCTGTCTGCATAGGTGTAGCCGAGATAGTTCAGTGCCGTGGCGTCATCGGGATTCAGCTCGATTGCCCGCTTCATCTGCTTTTCCAGGAGCTCGAATTCCCCGAGCTTGTCATAGACGACACCGAGGAGGAAATGGGCTCTTTCGTTGTCGGGAACCCTCGAGATTGCTTCTTTCAGCACTTCCTCGGCCTCTCTGTGCATCTTCCTGTCATAGTAGACTTCGCCGAGAAAGAGCATGACCTCGACATCCTCCGGGTACTTCTCCCTTAATTTCGTAAGCGATTGAATCGCCTTGTCAGCCTCTTCCTTTTTCGAGAAGAGAAAGGCAAGGTGAAATATGGCGTCACGGTAATATTCGCTGTCCTCCGGCACTTTTGAAAATTCCGCCTCAGCCTGCTGGATCATTCCCTTCTCCTGGTATGCCCCGCCGAGAAACATTCTCGCCCGGAAATCGTCGGGCTTCACGTTCAAGACAAAGTTGAACTCGTCGATTGCCTTGTCTATCTCCCCGCTCTCGAAATAGAGGAGACCGAGTTTCGTCCGCAGGGTGACGTTGTTCATGTCGAAGGACTTCAGCGTCTCGTACTGATCCACCGCCTTTTCGTATTCTTTCTTCAGGATGTAGATCTGGCCGAGCCTCTCCCGCACCAAACGGTTCGATGGGTTCAGCTTGATGGCCTTCATGTACATCTGTGCCGCCTCGTCGCTTTTGCCCTGAAGGTCGAGAATCCAGGCAGAATCGATGATGGCGCTATCAAAGGAAGGGTGGATCTCCAGTGCTTTTCTGTAATTTTCGAGGGCCTCGTCATATTTTTTCTGCGCCGCCTGTGTCCTGCCGAGGTAAAAGTAACCGAGGAAGTAACCGGGGTTTTTTTCAACCAGCTCCCCGAGAGTTTTCTCCGCTTCCTCGTAGTTCTTTTCCTCGGCAAACAGGGTCGACAGCTGCAGGAAAGCCTCCTCCTCATCGGGATAGTTGTTTATGAGGTCTTTGTAGAGCGCCACCGCCTCATCTTTTTTCCCCGTAGCCGAGTAGATGCCGGCAAGGAGCTCGGTGGCCCTCTTGTTGCCGGGGTCGAGATCCAGGGCTGTCTCGAGATACCCCTCCGCGTTTTCAAACTCCCCCTTTTTGAGGTACACGCTGGCAAGCTCGGTATAGATGGTGGGCTCACGGTCTTCGAACTTGAGTGCCTTCAGATAGTACTCAGCCGCGTTATCCAGCAGTCCGTCCCGGTAGTTCATATGACCCAGTATGAAGTAATAGTAGCCTTTTCCCCGAATCTTCGACCGTGCAGCTCCGAAGCCGTGAAATGCAAATGACCAGGTAACCGTGACGGCGATCATCAAGAGAAGCGCGCATGTGATAAAACTTTTCTTTCTCATTTCTTCTCCAATTTTATCTGCAGATAATTTATATATTATACAATGGATTTACCATCAATATCACGGGGGCATCATGCTGGAAAGGATAAATGTCGACAGGGTCATGAGCAGGCTCATGAAAAATGGCGGCGAATACGGGGACCTCTATTTCGAAAAAAGCCTCGTCACCAGAATATCACACGAGGACAACAGGCTGGAGAAAATCATCACCGGAACCGACACCGGCGTGGGAGTCCGCCTCGTGAGAGATTTGCGGACACTGTACGCCTGGACCAACAGGGCAGATGAGAAAACCCTCCTCGAGCTAGCCTCCCGCCTCTCCGATATTTCGAAATCGGGCAAGACGGACGGGCTGACCATCGCCCCCTTGAAAAAAATTCCCGCAGTGAGCGACGTAAGGATGCCGCCCGAGTCGTGCGAGTTCAAGGGAAAGGTAGAGAAAGTCCTCAGTGCGCGGGAGGGTGCACGGGTTGCAGATAACGTGAGCCAGATACGGATACACTACAGCGAGGCATCGCGAACGATCCAGGTGGCAAACAGTTTCGGCGAGTTTTTTGAAAATCCCCAAACCTATGTCCTTTTCACTGCACAGGTCGTATTATCACGTGACGGAAGGCTTCAGATGGGATACGAGTCAGAGGGCGGGACAACGGGGGTGGAGATTTTTGGCGGAGACATACCCTTCAAAATCGGTGAAAAAGCCGGGAGGAGGGCGCTTATGATGCTGGACGCCAAGAGATCGCCGGGAGGCAAGATGCCCGTGGTGCTCTCGAGCGAAGCCGGCGGTACGATGATCCACGAAGCGGTCGGACACGGCCTCGAGGCAGACCTGGCCATGGGAGGGCTCTCCGTATACAGCGGCAAAGTCGGCCAGCAGATCGCTTCGCCACTCGTAACGGTCGTTGACGACCCCACCGTCCCGGGCAAGAGAGGATCCTACGCAATTGACGACGAAGGGACGTTGAGCGGGAAAACGGTCCTGGTCGAAAAAGGTATGCTGAAAAACTACATGTACGACAGGCTTCAGGCAATCAAAAGCGGCGGATCTTCAACGGGAAACGGAAGACGGGAATCATACCGGCAGAGGCCGATACCGAGAATGAGCAACACGATAATAGAGCCGGGGGAATCTGATCCCGACGACATACTCGGTTCGGTGGGAGAGGGCTTGTTCGTCAGGAAAATGGGTGGCGGGCAGGTCAACACGGTAACGGGAGATTTCGTCTTTGAAGTGTCAGAAGGATACCTGATCAAAAACGGGCGAATCGACGAACCAGTGCGGGGGGCAACGCTTACCGGAAACGGTCCGGAAGTCCTGAAGATGATAGACATGGTCGGCAGAGACCTGGGCTACGGTATCGGGACCTGCGGGAAAGACGGTCAGGGCGTTCCCGTAGCAGACGCCCAGCCCACGCTCCGTATCGGGGAGCCCTTCATAACGGTCGGAGGGACACCCGACTGACCGGCGCCATTCCCCGGGGGGAAACTCAACCAGCCATTCCTGGCTTTTGCCGGACAAAAAGACCCGTTGAAAGGGTGAAGCGAAAAAACACCCGGCCACCGCTGAGGCGCGAAGATACCGTGCTTTGGATCCAAAAACCCCGTATGCATGGGGGCTGGGTCTCTTAAAAGCCACCATTTCTCGTCGATAGTGAATTTATCGCTTGACAGTTATTTGAAATTGTTGGTATGAATGAATCAATAACTGTATACCGTATACACTTTACAGGTCCCTTACATAGCAGGAACATATGATTTGTTTTTCTCGGGGATGCGTGGGAAGGTATTTCCTAATTTTCTAATTTTTGACCGACCAAAACAAAAGGGAGGGAAACTATGGCTACACTGAAAGAGAAACTGGCCCAGAAGATCGACGAGCATCGACCAAGGACGACAAAACTTCTGAAAGAGTTCGGGAACACGAAGATCGACGATGTGACGATTGCCCAGGTCATCGGGGGGATGAGGGGGATAAAATCCCTCGTAACCGACATATCCTACCTGGACCCCTTCGAGGGAATCAGATTCCGGGGCTTCACCATCCCCGAGACGATGGAGCTGCTTCCGAAACCTGCAGGGTGCGAGATGCCTTTCGTGGAAGGCCACTTTTACCTCCTCCTCACGGGAGAAGTCCCCACGGAAGCAGAGATCAAAGTGGTGGTGGACGAGTTCCAGCAGAGGAAA
>JBFFNJ010000197.1:0-4221 GCA_041563215.1 Candidatus Deferrimicrobia bacterium
AATGATATCAGGGTTTCCGGTCACGACATCCCAGGCTTGGGGCGCCTGTATCTGCGGGAGATGCCACTGGAAGGGAGGGTTGATATAGTTGTAGTCTTTCGGCTCTATATTTACCTTGTGGATTCCGACCGGCTGGGCGTCCAACACTCCCGGAATCGCCTTGTAATGTTCGACGGCGGACAGAACGTCCACTCTGCCCGCAAATTCCACCTCGTGCCAGCCGGAGAGATCGACCACTTTCCCCTTGTAGCTCTTTTTCTTTGCGCCTGGGAACTGGGGGCGGAGGGACCGGACCCCATGCCGCGTTCCCACCTGATCCAAGGCCGGCAAGCCCGTTCTGCCACTCGCCATGGCTGCTTTGTCGAGCCCGCGGAGAGTTGAGGAATCGAACTTGACGACGATCCTGTTGGGAGCGTAGCCGACGAAGCTTGGGACATCGGGGTTGGGACCACCAACTTCGGCAAATTCCACGGCCGTGGCTGAGAAGGAGGTCGCTAGAAGTATGAGGAACGCCATGAAGACAATGCGTTTCATGCCTGTGCCTCCTTTCTTTATTTATCGAGAGATTACGCTTTGACAAGTTGGATTAATGATATAAATGTCAGTAATATATGGGGTGCAATAATCGAGCCGGGGGAAAATGCCGTTTTATATTCTTAAAATGCCCTGATAAGTATGGATTTTTTATACTTAAGATATGCTATTGACAATATCGATGGAGAATTTTTTTCTTATTGTCGATTCCTGCGTGGCTCACCAAAGAAGAAAGGGGGTTACGGCAATCGCCGTAACCCCCTTTTTGTTCCGCTCGCGGACGGATTGCGGATTTTCCGTCATTCCTCATCCTTCGCGTCCACCGTTCCAGATGAGGTGGCCCCGATCGTGACGGGCGACTTGGCGATGCAGGTCCTCGGCCGCTACGAGTTGCTCCGCCTTGCCACGCGGGCTACTCCCGAAGCTGGGTCTCCGCTTTCACCCCTTCGTGCAGGATAATCACTTCGACCCGCCGGTTGAGCGCCCTGTTTTCATCGGTATCGTTGGAAACCGCCGGATATTTCTCCCCGTACCCCACGGTGGTGATCCGATCCGGACCGACTCCGTCCCCGACCAGTTTTTCCTTCACCGATTCGGCCCTTCTTTGAGAAAGATCCAGGTTGTATTCATCCGATCCGATATTGTCCGTGTGCCCTTCGATCAGCACGTTCCGGTTCGGATACTTTTTCAGGAACTCGGCCAACTTGTCCACACTCCTGTCCGCCTTCGAGGACAAGTCTGCCTTCCCGAAGGCAAACAGCACTTCGCCGATCGTCAAGACGATTCCCCGCTCCGTCTGCCGGGCTTTCAGATCCGAAAGCTCTTTCATGAGCGTGTCGGCCTCGGCCTTGGCCTTGGCTGCTCTCGCAGCTTCCATCCTGGCGGCCAGGCTGGCCTGCTCCGCTTCCATTTTGGCTTTTGCCGCTCTCTCGGCTTCAGCCTTAGCCGCGAGTCTGGCCTGTTCGGCATCCATCTGGGCCTTTTTCGCCTCGAGTTCCCGTTGCTGGTCCAGTTTCTTTTTCTGCGCAAGAAGCTTAGCTGTCTCCGTGTTCAGTTTCCGGATGTTTTCCTCCGCCTTCTTTCCTTCCGCGACGGCCATCGCAATCTGGGCTTTCCTTTCCGCCAGGTAGCTCAAATGAATCATCTCATCCGAATTTCCGGCCCGCTCCGCCTCCCGAAGGGCATTTTCTGCATCGGTAAAGTGGATCGGTGCGAGGGCGGGTGCGGTCGGGTCAGCCTTGGCCTGTTCATACGTCTTGCGTGCCTTCTCCAGTTGGTCTTTTGCCATCTTGGAGGGACCGCATCCAACGGCGAGGGGAAAAATCAGACTCAACGAAAGAAGGATTCCAAAACCTCTTCCCATACTTTTCCATGTCAAATGGTTCATATTCCAGTTCCTCCTGGAAGAAAGGGTGGTTATCTGGATTGGAGCTCGATTTCCCGACGCAGGGCATCGATATTTACCTGCATCTCCTTCACGGTTTGTTTTTCCTTCTCGGTCGTTGCCTTGGCTCGTGCGTACTCCGCTTCGACCGCGGCTTCTTTTGCCAGGCGCGAGGCGTTATTATGCCACCCATTCGCGAATTCCTTCTTGGCCAGAGAGAGTTTTTCCTCCGCGGCCTTCAATTCGTCAGGTGCGTCCATCGAGGCGGTACCCGCCTTTGCCTCATTGATCGCCTTTTCTCCCTGGGAAATCATTTGTTTGGAAATAATGGGCCAATTCTGGGTCGCACAACCGACCGAAAGCAGCGCACCAACGGCCAATACACCTCCGATCAAGTGCTGGATATTTCTCTTCCTTCCGTCCATATGACGCTCCTTTCTCAATGATCGGAAGACACGTTCTTGTGAGCAAGTGTCTGCCGGACGATATGGATACGGCGGTCTTAAAATTACGGATTTCCTGTCATTGTATCGAAAAAGATCGGGAAATGAAAAACAATAAAGAAAAGCGGAGTGGAAACGGGGATGCTTTTTCTCTCTCCCGGGACGGATTCCTTTTCCCTTCCTTCCTGGCCGCGATGGCCAACGGGGCGAATCTGTCACCAATCTGTCACCCCCGTTGCATTACGATGGAGCCACAATTGGATTCGAATGGGAGCTTCTCACTCAGGCCGGGGGAAGGCGATTATTGGGTCGGACCACCCGTCATCCAATTCGCCTTCAGGAAAGGGGTGATTCCATGGGGCCGTTCAGGAGGGATGATAACGAATCCCACATGATTCACGCTGCGTTCCTGGTTGTCATTTCGATCCTATGGGCCGCGTTCATGGTCATGCTGTCCTGGTTATAGAAATCGAACGTCCGTGTCCGCAATGTCTTGGCCGTCCAGCGCGGAAAACGCTTATCCGCTGTCTACCACTCAAGCGTCCGCATCGGACAACATTACGTTTGGACAGGTCTCCCCCTGTTCCGAACCTTCCATGATGCTTCTGGTGGGACGCTGCCTCGTGGAATTTGCGGGGATCGGGAGAGAGCTCTTTCAAGGGAGGAGAATATTCAAGAAGTAGGCGGAGGGATCGTGCAGCAGCGAGCAAGGGTGGGGGTTCCCGCCCTTTATTGTATGCGATTCCTGTCCCCTTCCCAGGCTTCCCGTGGTGACCGAAAAAGACAGGTGCATCGGGAGTGCCTCCATCCCTTAAGGCCGGATGGGGTCCCTGCCGAAATAACCTGTATCGAAGGTTTCGGGGGTGGCCGATGGAAGGCTTGGGGAGAGACAGGAGATCGCTTTCCTTCTACCTGATAATCGTTCTGATGGCGTATTGTTGCGGTTGCGGCGGAGGGGATTCGGGAACCGTTTCCCGCTTGCCCCCGACGGAGAGCCCGGATACGGGAATCCCGGGGATCGATTCGATTCGGCAGGAATTCCTCGAAGCCGTAAACCAGTCCCGCGCGGTGGAGAGGATGTGCGGACCTACGATCTATCCCGCCGTTCCCCCCTTGACGTGGAACGATAACCTCGCAATGGCCGCCTACCTCCACTCCTCCGATATGGAGACCAATCAGTTCTTCTCTCACACCGGATCGGACGGCAGCTCTCCGGGGGACCGGATCATTCGGGAAGGGTACGACTGGTGGTCCTACGGCGAGAATATCGCGGTGAACTACCCCACGGTCTCCGCCGTGATGCAGGGATGGCTCGCGAGCGAAGGGCATTGCAGGAATATCATGAGTTCCGCCTTCCAGGAGATCGGCGCAGCCTACGTGGAGGGGCAGTACCAGAGCACTGCCGACGCACCCTACTGGACCTTCGACCTCGCGGCGCCCATGTAGGGCCGTGCACCCTCCTCCCCGCTGGCTGCTTCGCCTCATCCCGCGCCAGCCAGCGGAATGGGGACCGACACAGATTTGACGTGGAGGTCCCGCTGGGGGAAGGGGATCGCGATCCCGTGTTCCTTGAACGCCTTGAAGATCATGAAGTAGAGCTCGCTGGCAAGTTCTTTCGGGTACTGGACCCGGGTGATCGTCCATACCCTGAGTTCGAAATTGAGGGAGCTGTCGCCAAAGCCGGTAAATAGGATCTCCGGCGGCGGGACGTTCAGGACGTCGGGGTGATTGTCTGCGACCTCCATGAGCACGTTGCGCACGACCTCCGGATCGCTTCCGTACGAGACGCCCAAGGGGATGGGGAAGCGCACCTGGCGGTCGTTGGCGGTCCAGTTCGTCACGTGGCTGTTGATGAACTCG
>JBFFNJ010000198.1:0-4206 GCA_041563215.1 Candidatus Deferrimicrobia bacterium
AAGATAGATGGTCTGTTACGGTCACTTTCCGGCACCCTGGAATTGTCAGCAAGGAAGGGGCGTATTTTCGAGGGTGGGGCCGTTGCGAAAATCATAAGCTTTTTAAACGTCACCGAAGTCTACCGGGGAGTGGTTCCCAGCGCGAAAGAGGGGTTTGATTACAAGTCCATAACGTATAAAGGCACGTTAAAAGAGGGCAAAATCATGATTGATGAAGCCATCATCGACGGAACTACCATGCAAATAGCCGGCGTGGGTCATATCGATTACCTGGAAAAAAAGTATGACCTCAAGGTCCTCGTGTCCCCCCTGAAAACGGTGGACTCCATCGTCAAGTTGATCCCGCTGGTGAATGACATTTTCGGTGGAACCCTCGTTACCATACCGGTCAGGGTCACGGGCGATTTGGATAACCCGAAGGTCTCCTACATGCCCGCTTCCGCCGTCGGTTCCGGCCTGCTGGGTATAGTCACGAATACGCTGAAAGCCCCGGTCAAGCTGATCGACCCACTCATTCCCGATCAAAAAGAGGAGGAGGAAAAGAAAGGGAAGTAGCCTTTATTGACAACTACAGGCCCACGATTTCGAAGATAGTGGAAGGCAAAAAAAGGGCGCAGCGAACAAACACGCTGCGCCCCGAGATCCGTCTCTATGGAATCAGAAGGTGTAGGTAACGAGAATCCCCCCCATAAACTGGTTTTCGCTCCCCTCGTCATCGACGACGGGGCTGTCCGCCGCATCCCCCAGCAGCCTCGTATATGTCACTGCGAATACCAGGTTCCACTCCCGTGACAGGCTGTAGACATAAGACACGTCGACACCGGCGTCCTTGAAGCCACCATCGGCATCGAACTGCCTGAGCCCGCTCCGGGAAGCGTTGTCGGCGTCTATGGAGAAGAAGCTGTCCATGTAGCTGCTGTCTGCATACGTCGTGAATGCGCCGATGCGGAAGTTGTTTCCCCGGTCGATCGGGTAGTTGTACGATACCTTCAGCCTGGCAAGGGTACCGTCGTGGCCGTCGCTCACGTCGGTCACAGCGCCTATGATGAAGGCCCAGTCTTCGATCCTGTAAGCCGCGTAGCCGCCCAGCTCGAACGACTCGTCAACGTCGCGAAGCCGGTCGACCTTGTTGTTGTCCACGTCGTCCCGTCCCCCGTTGTAACGCACCACCGGGCCCAGCTCGAAGCTGTTTTTCTCGAGCACGTTCGCCCGGATCATTCTTCCATTCAGTTCAATGTATCTTCCCGATCTCCAGTGGACCCTCGCGAAGGGAAAGGGAACGAACTCGGTGTCGCTTGAACCCTCATAGTCCGGGACAAACCCCGGCCCCAGCCCGACGGTCCAGACCACGTCCTTCCTTGACGCCTCCTCAGCGCCCCTGGTGGCCCCTTCAATCTCCGGGAGCCCCTCCAGGTTGTTAGCTCCGGCGAAGGAAGTGCCCGCTTGCACCACTGCGACCAATCCTATTAACACGGCAATGAATAGTCTCTTCATCTCATCCTCCTCCTGTTGATGTTAGAAGAATTGGCAGTGTTACCTGTCCGCAACTATCTGGTTTTCCATGATATCAGGATTCCAGTTTACCGGGAAGAGGCATCTCTGATAGATGCAGCGATATCTTCGCTCAGCTTTCCGAGAAGGCGGCTCTGGGCCGCAACGAAATCCCCGTAACCAGCCCCGCCCGCCGACTCGATATACCGGCCCGATCTTTTCCCGAAAACCTCTTTCCAGTCAACCCCGGTCACAACCCAGCGGGCGTGCAGGACTACATCGCCTCCCAGGACACCATCCAGGCGGGTGATATCCACCGTTACCGCAAAGTCGAGAGGGATATTCGGCATCCAGGGGTACACGTGCACCTTGTCAGTGGGCACAAGGAGCGACAGGTTTTCAGCGATCACCCCGGCCACGTCTTCCTGGAGAGCACCTCCCCACCTGTCGAATTTAGCCACGACGAGCTCGTTCTGACCGCCCCGGCTTACGATCTGGGGACGGTTCAGGTATCCGGGGACCTTCACCGGACCGATGCCGATAGCGATGTCACTGCCGGTTTTTGTCTCTGCCTTCGGCTGACTCGCATCCTTCAGCGAACTCAGGATGTAATATCTCGTTGGTGCGGAGCGCCCGCATCCCGACAGTGTCAGTGCGGTTAAGAGCAGGGAAACGGACACTACCCCAACAAAGCGATTATCCATGTGTCATTCTCCTTTCGAGCCTTTCTTGCCCCGCACGAGGGTTTCGGGTTCCGTATCGATCGTTTCCGAGAGAATCCGCATCGAGCGGGCAGCAGCCGCAAGCTCCCTGAGCGCAGTGTTCAGTTCGTAAACGAGCCGCGCGTCCTTTGCCACCGACCCCTCCAAGCCCTTGAGGGTCTGCTCCATCTGACCCAGGGTTGCCCGGAGGTCAGCGATCAGCTCGCCCGGAACGCCCTCTTCCATGGCGAGGGTCTTCTCGGCCTGAACGAGAGCGCCGCGAGCCGCTTCAGAGGTTCCCTTGACACTCGCCGCCAGGGGCTCAACCTGTGCGTTGACATCTTTCAGCAGCTTCCCGGCATCCTTCAGCGCCAGGTTCAGGTTTTTTACGCTCTCGGCCAATTCCGGCCTGTTGATGAAAGCGTCCAGTCCCTGGAGGGTGTCATCCAGATTCTCGAAAATTTCCTCGAAGGGGATATCCTGGAGCCGTTCGCTCAACTGGGCTATTGTCGAAGGGGTCGTCGGTATCTCCTCGTACTCGCTTTTGATATTTGTAAAATTGGGTTTCGTACCGGGAAAAAAGTCGAGCCCGATCATCAACTGGCCGGTGACGAAACTCTGCATCTGGAGCTGGGCTCTCAGACCCTTCTCGACGAGTAACGGCAACCTGCTCGGATCAGGCTTCACGTCTCCCACCCGGTAGATCGCGTCCTGCTCTAACTCGAAAATTACCTTGATAGCAACAGAAACATCGGCGGGATCGTAGCGGACTATGATATCCGTAACTTCCCCCACTTTCACCCCCTTGAACATGACGGGTGCTCCGACGCTCAACCCTTTCACCGATGAGTCGAAGAACACTACGAATTTAGTCTTCTGGGCGAAGAACTTTCCCGAACCGAACACCATAATCCCGGCCGCGGCCAGAGCCACTGCGCCGACGACGAAAGCGCCGATTACCGTCTTGCTCGCTTTTGCAGCCATATCGCTCCTCGAATCTTGCGTTTATTTTCCATTCACAGCTCTCAGCTATGGACCCGGCTCTTCCCGAAAAACCCGCTGCTATTTCCCCTCCCCAGCATCTTCACCCCGGGTGAGGAATGTGCGCACCTTCGGGACGCCCTGTGTAATCAATTCATGGGGATCCCCCTCGGCGATCATGGTCCTGGTATCGACGTCGAGAAAAACGGAGTTGTTCCCCACGGTGAATATGCTTGCCAGCTCGTGAGTAACGACAACCACCGTGGCACCGAGGCTTTCACTGAGCTCGATGATGAGCTCATCAAGGTTCCTGGCGCTTATCGGGTCCAGCCCGGCCGAAGGCTCATCGAAGAAGAGAATCTCCGGATCCAGGGCCATGGCCCTGGCAATGCCGGCCCGCTTCTTCATCCCGCCGCTTATCTCCGAAGGATAGTAGTCCTCGAACCCGGCGAGGCCCACGAGCTGGAGCTTGAGGGCTATGATATCCCTTATCTGTGCCTGGCCCAGGTCCGTGTACTCTTCCAGAGGAAGAGCAATGTTCTCCGCAAGGGTCATGGAGCTCCAGAGGGCCCCGCTCTGGTAGAGGATGCCGAACTTTCTCTTCAAGCTCTCCCTCTCCTCGTGGTCCACATCCCAGAAGCTGACCCCTTCGTAGAGCACCCTCCCCTTTGCAGGCTCCTTGAGCCCCACCATGTGTCTGAGCAGCGTGCTCTTGCCGCATCCGCTTCCACCCATGATGATGAAGATGTCACCCCGGTACACCGTGAAGTTTAGATCCCGCTGGAGAACAAAACTCCCGTAGGCCATGGTCAGGTCTTCAACTACTATGTGCGGTTCACCTCTGTTCATCCCGTCTGTGGAACTCCTCTATATCCCTATCACGTCGCAGATGACCGTAATTATGGCCGTCGCGATAATGATGCTCACGATTCCCGTCACCACCGCAGAGGTCGTCGCACGCCCCACATCCGAGGCGCTCCGACCGCACTGTATGCCCCGGAGACAGCCTGCCAGGGATACGAGCACGCCGAAA
>JBFFNJ010000199.1:0-4198 GCA_041563215.1 Candidatus Deferrimicrobia bacterium
AGCGGAAACGTCATCGCGGGACCTCCTCCCCGTCCCCTGGTTTCCTATCCCGTGAGGATCGCGCAGGACAAAATCGTTTTGGGAGGGTGAGTTACATCATGGATGGCCCCGATCAGCACAATCGGGAGGAAAACCGAAAAGAAGAGGAAGCGAAGGCCAAGGGGAGGGCGCTTGTCGATATAGTAAACCTCGTGTCCCTGTTCGGGTTTCTCTACGGGTCTCTCGACGACCGCCTCGATTTCGACGAGGCCCTGGCCCAGCAACTGAAGAAACCCTCCCCGAACTACCGGACACGGCTCGAAAGCAACCTTCTCGCCTGTCTGGGGGGAATTTCCTTCGTGCTGATAATACTCCAGTTTGCGACGGGAATCCTCCTGCTTCTCTACTACCGGCCGACGACCGCCGAAGCATACCAGAGCATCATAGAAATAACCAACCTGGTGCCCTTCGGCTGGTTGATCCGGGGGCTGCACTACTGGGGAGCAAACCTTCTAATAGGAGCCGTTATCCTCCACATGATCAGGATCTTTTTCACCGGCGCGTACAAATCGCCGCGGGAGTTCACCTGGGTATCAGGAGTCGTTCTCTTCATCATCACCCTTCTCCTTGGATTTTCGGGATTTCTCCTCCCGTGGAACCAGCTTTCCTACTGGACGACTACCGTTGCGACGGACGGTATGTCGGCGATTCCCCTCATCGGGGAAACACTGAAATTTTTCGTCCGGGGCGGCCTCGAAGTAGGACAGCTCGGACTGACGAGATTTTTCGCATCCCACGTGGTCATACTGCCCGGGATATTGATGATTTTCCTGGCGATACACTTTTTAATGGTACGGAGACTCGGTATTGCAGACCCGCTCTAACGGGGGAACGTGATGGAGAGGGAAGAAAACAGGGGTAAAAAGTGGCCGTACGGCCACGAACCATTCTACCCCCACCACATAATCAAGCAGGTCATCCAGATAACGGTGGTCCTTGCCGTTCTCATATTTCTCTCATCCACCGTCCCCCCTCCCATGCTGCCCAAGGCGGACCCGTTCATCTCCCCCGACCGCATTCGACCGGACTGGTATTTTCTCGCAGCCTACCAGTTTCTCAAGCTGGCCGACGGCTTCAGCTTCCTGGGGCCATGGGCACCCAAGTTCATCGGGGTCATCGGCCAGGGGGCAGGCGCACTGCTGCTCCTGTTTCTCCCCTTTCTCGACAGGAACCCCTCACCCCGGCCCGGCCAGCGCCCGCGTGCCATGAGCGTAGGCGTCGTGATCGTCGTGACCTACATCATCCTGACCTTCTGGGGGTACTACTGGTGAGAAACTGCAGAAGATGGGAGCCCAATCGTGGGAGGGCCACTCCCCGAAGAAGCCCGTATGTTTTGATCATCGCCCCGATAATAGCGGCGGCCCTGTTTTTCCTCACCCAGCCCTGCTCTGCCCAGGGAAGAGAAGAAAACAGCTGCTACGACTGCCACGTCCGGCTTGGCGGAAACCTGAAAGATTCTGCCATAGGCTGGCAGCTGGGTATCCACAGCAAGGTGGGCGTCACCTGCGATTCCTGCCACGGAGGAAACCCCTTTACCTCCACGAACGATTCGATGAGCGAGGATTACGGGTTCGTTGGCTCCTTCTCTCCCGCCGAATCGGCCCGCCTCTGCGCGTCGTGCCACTCGGACGTGAATCTCATGCGGCAATACAACCTGAGAACGGATCAGTACGACGAGTACCTGACGAGCGAACACGGCAGACTGCTCAACCAGGGGGACACGCGGGTCGCCACGTGCATCAGCTGCCATGGCGTCCACGAGATACGAAAAAAAAACGACCCCCGGTCGATGGTCTTTCATACGAACGTTCCAAAAACCTGCGCGAAGTGCCATGCAGACAAGGAGCTCATGGACGGGTACGGCAAGCCCTACGACCAGTACGAGATTTACCGGAAAGGGTATCACGGGAAGATACTGTACGGAGAGATCAGGGAGAAAAACCCCATGATCGTCCCCAACTGCGCCACCTGTCACGGCATCCACGGGGCCAGACCACCGGGAGTCGACGAAGTGGCAAACGTGTGTGGAAGCTGCCACACGAACATCTACCGCTTTTTCAGCGCGGGGCCACACGCCAGGGCAGTCAACGAAACGGGGGAGCCACGGTGCGTCGACTGTCACGGGAACCACAGCAACGCTTACCCGAGCCTTGAGCTGTTCAGCGGGACGGAGCCGGGAAAATGCGGTTTCTGCCACGAGGAGGAGGGAGCGGAATATCGTCTGGGGCAAGAACTAAAAGAGCGCCTCGAAGGGCTGAAAAGCTCCGTCGATGAGATCATGATACGTGCGCAGGAGGCGCGCGATGCGGGCAGAAGCCCGGAAAGGCTCAACAATGCCGAGTCGGCCCTGAGGGCGACCTACATTCAGATGATCCCCATTACCCACGCCGTCAACCTCGAGATCCTGCGGCCCCTTTTTGGCGACGCAAGGGACCAGGTGAAGATCGCCCAGGAGGAGTTCAATACGATCCGGGCAGAGCAAGACAGGAGGAAGAGGGTGGCAAAGATCGCGGTGACACTTCTCTTACTCTTTGCCGGCCTGCTGGTGGTTAAATTGTTTCAAATCAACAGGAGAGAGGAATGACTCCCCGTTTTCTCACTTGCCCTGAAACGCTATTTCGAGGAAAACGGGTTGCCATGTACCCTCTTTCTGTGAAATAAAAGAGAACATATCGGAGATACCAGTAAAGGGACGGCCATGACGGGAGACGACGAAGGAAGAAAGGATATCGGCAAGGGCAACAGGAAGAGCAAAATACTCGAAGTTCTGGGGATGCACGTCCCCGTTGGAAAAGAGGACAAGCTCCACATCAGGCCCCGGTTCTTCAAGTTTCTGGGGTTTTTAGGGGTCCTTGCCCTCATATTCTCCATGGGCATGTTCGAGTTCTCCACGAGCCCCTACTTCTGCAATTCCTGCCACATCATGAAACCCTATTACGAGGCATGGGAAACATCGAGCCACAACCACGTGCCCTGCGTGGACTGCCACTATCCCCCCGAGATCAGAGAGAAGCTCTGGCTCAAATTCCAGGCCCTCTCCCAGGTCGTCAAGTACGTGACGAGGACCTACAGCTCGAAGCCATATGCGGAAATCAGCGACGTGAGCTGCCTGAGAAAGGGCTGCCACGAAACGAGGCTTCTCGAGGGCGAAGCCGTTTTCAGGAGGGGGATAAAGTTCGACCACAAACCCCACCTGACACAGGAGAGAAGGGGCAAAAAGCTTCGCTGTACATCCTGCCACAGCCAGATCGTGGTGGGAAACCACATGGAAGTGACCGACTCGACCTGCTTTCTCTGCCATTTCAAGGGGAAAGTCACCGGTCGTGAGGAACTTCCCATCGGGGGATGCCCGTCGTGCCACACCGCTCCCGAACAGGACATCAAGTACGAGGGGGTTACCTTCAATCACGGCGACTTTGTCAGCGAACGGCACGTGGACTGCCAGAACTGCCATCTCGACGCCATCCAGGGCAGGGGAGAGGCGCCCGTGGACAGATGCTACCAGTGCCACAACGAAGAGGAGAGGATCGAGGAATATGAAAACATCGAGTTCGTTCACAAAAACCACGTGACGGAGCACTTCCTCGATTGCAACCACTGCCACTTTGAGATAAAGCACAAGGTGAAGACCTCCGTCGAGCCACTCGAGTATGACTGTTCAATTTGCCACGAGAACAAACACCAGGCTACCAAGCAGATCTACATGGGAATGGGTGCAAAGGGCGTGGAAAAAATGCCGGCAGCCATGTTCCTCGCCCAGGTGGACTGTATCGGTTGCCACAAGGTCTCGACGGCAAAGCTGGATGAGGAGCAGTTTACCGGACAGACCTACAAAGCGTCTGAAGCAGCCTGCATCGGCTGTCACGGAGACGAATACGAAGGCGTTCTCGACGAGTGGAAGGAATCCGTCGAGGAGGGGCTATCAGCAGTGGCTCCCCTCCTGGAGAAAGCATCTTTGATTGCCAAGGAGGTCAAGCTCAAGAACCACGACTTCAGAAACGCCAACATCCTGCTGAACAGGGCCCGGTACAACTACCGCTTCGTGAAGCTGGGCAACGGCTTCCACAACGCCGACTATGCCCTGGAGGTCCTGGACAAGGTAAAAAGTGACACCCGGGAAGCGCTCGCTCTACTCGAAAAGATAACGGCGAAGAAATAA
>JBFFNJ010000200.1:0-4181 GCA_041563215.1 Candidatus Deferrimicrobia bacterium
GGGTTCTGGCCATCGCTGCGGGACCCGCTGGATCCGCTTGGTGTCGTAGCCGGCCTCGGCCAGCTGTTCCACGATTCGCCGATAGTCCGACTCGGGGATATCGGGGGTGCGGGCCATGATCCAGACGTAGTCGCGCTTGCTGCGGCCGATGACGGTCTGCGTGTACTCCTCGTTCAGGTGGATGATCAGGTATTCGGCCTTGAACGGCCAGACGAACCGCATTCCCCACACGGCGTTGGACGATCGGTCGAGAATGAACCCTCGCGGGGTGTAGGTTTTCCGCGGACCGTCAAAATCCCCCTTGCGAAAGGTGAACGTGGTGGCGATTGTCCCGTCCGTGTCGAGCCGGTACGATTCGACGGCGTTGTGTGCCCCTTTTTCGAGCCAGGTCGGGATGTTGGCGATCACATACCAATCGCCCATGAAGCGGGGGATATCGACCTGGGCCACGGTTGTAAGAGGCGGCAAAGACGCGCCGCAAGCCCCCATCAGCATCGTCATGCCTGTCCAGGCCGACAAGATATAGATCAATTTCACATACACTCCTTACGCGCCGGACCGGGGACCTCGCAGAAACAATGAAATTCCAGACGCTTCGACCCCCCGACACCCGGGTGTGACCCCTTGCTTCTTTCGATTCGCGCGGTCCCCCTGCGGATTCCTTTCCCGCGCCATCCACCGGTCGCTAAGCGGCGTGCTCACCGGAATGGTCTACGTGCCGTGTCGCTGAATCCATTCCCCTTTCCGCACCTGCCACTTAATTGAATTCGACCACACCTTGCGGTTCTTGGGCACCTTCTGCCGGGCCGCGCCTGGGATGTGAAGGAACCAACGAGGGCACGCCTTTTTTCGGTTTTTCATTCAAAAGTGCGCTGAGGAATTCCACCGGCTCATGTGCCCGGATTATACGATTCCTGGAAACGAAAATCCCCTCGTCCAGGTCATCGCGGGCACGAAAATTGAAGGTTTATTGGTTTTAGTCGAGCATCGCCAAGGAGCATACTTGTCGACTCTACTCTTGTCGCGATTATGTCCACCGTTATTAATACCTTTCCGGGCACCCGAAGCGTATCCGGGGCAAAAGACCTGCAGGGAGGAATAGATGCAAAAATACAAATCAGTCGAAATTATGGAAAGCCAATTGGAAGACCTGGCCCGTGCCGGATCGGAAATGATCGAAGAAGGTCTGAAATATCTCGATCACAAGAAAATACCCGGAAATGGTCGAATGGATGCCCTGTTTGTAGATCACGGGAATTCTATCGTCGCGGCAGAGCTTAACATTGTTGAAGATGACAACATGCTCTTTCAGGGACTAGATTATTACAATTATGTTACGAATAATATCGAAGCCTTGGCTCATATTTACAAGAATGATGGCTTAGATCCCTCCAAATCGATAAGGCTGATGTTGATATCCCCTGGTTTTTCCCAAACGTTGACAAATCGCTGCAGATGGATCGACGCAAACATTTCGCTATATACGTATAAATGCATAAAATTCGATGGCAACGACGAGGTCATACCGATATTTTCCGAAACATCCATCCCGGCACCGCCGGAGCCTCTCCGGAGAGAATCCGATAACTTTGAAGATCGGTTTGGATATTTAACAAATCAAGAGATCAAGGAAATTTTAGTATCCTTGTTGTCCGACCTTCCCAACTGGGGAAAAGATCCGATTTTGATAGAGCCGATAAGGTATGCAATTTCCGTTAAAACGGGGGGCAAAACATTTATGCACCTCTCTTTGCGGCGGGAAAATTTTCTGGTGGAAACCCATAACGCCGAGGGGAAATGGACCGGTTATCCGGTGAATTCGAGAGAGGATCTCGAGATGTTGATGGCATTGATGAAGAGCAATATGGAGAACAGACTGAAATGATTTCTGACGAATGATGAAAGCTTCGAACCGACGACCGCCCTGTTTCTCGCTTATCACCCCCGCCTGGCATCGTTCACCAGCCCCCTTTTCAAAATCTTACTTTGACCTCTGACCGTCGGCGTCAGCCGTTTGATTTTACGGATTTCCTTCGCAGCGTCTGTACCATCTAAGCGAGGTTTCTCCATCACGGATCTTTCGGGACAGAAGCCGATGGCACCCTCCTTTGATCTGCTGGAACGGCTTTGCAACCTCCCGAGCGTCGCAGGATTCGAGGAGATTCAGCACCTGCCGCTTGACCGGCTTCGACTACACGTGGCGGCTCCTGGCCGCCTTCTGCAACGCCGCGCCGGAATTGCCGAGCGGACCGCTTTCATAAGAGGGAAGGGGGAGGAGTAAAGAAACGGAAGGGGCTAGGACCCTGCGCCCCCTTCCGCAGCGAGGAAGCTGAAAAGAAGGCCGCTTCGTTACTCCATTTCCCGCACGCAGGGAGGGGATAAACAACATCGGGATGGGCACTTGATCGCTTTGTCGGGAGCGACCCTGTCCCCAGGTATCCTTCAATTCATGCTACAGAGCAAAATGAAAGGGGCGGGTTCAGGGGCCGCCCCCGGTAGAACACTTGGCGAGAAACTGTTGTCACTTCTTTTCCTTTTTGTGGCCCTCCGGGATAAGTTCGACTATCAGAACCCTGTATTTTCCCTTTCCAGTGATCTTAGCCTTGTGTTTGGGCATCGGGTTGTTCCCAATCTTCGGACCCGCAAAGTAGGTACCCCCCGACTTGTAGGTCTTCGACGTGCCGTCCTCTTCAAAGATTGTGATCTCTCCTTCCAGGACATAGCGGGCTCCGGGGACATCGTGGGTGTGGTATGGTGTTTCGCCGCCGTACTCCCAGTTGAAAATTCTCATTTTCAGGTCGTGCTTGCCGGCCTCGAGGAATCCCAGCGAATCCTTCCGAAGCACGTCGGACCAGCGTTTTGGACCTGGTTCCGCTGCACTTGCCTTCTTCTTTTTTTTCTTATACCCCTCCGGGAAAAGTTCCACGGCCAATATTTTCAAATTTACCTTGCCGTTGTTCTTTGCCTTGTGTGGAGGCATCGGTGTGTTTCCTACAGGACCTGCAAAGAACGTGGAGCCGGCCTCGTAGGTCTTGGACGTGCCATCTTCCTGATAGATGGTGGTCGCCCCTTCAAGGACGTAGCGGATTCCCGGGACATCGTGCGCATGGAATGGGGTCTCAGCGCCCGGTTCAAAGTTAATAATTCTCGCCCGCAGGTCCCGCTTCCCGGCCTCGAGGAACCCCAGCGAATCCTTCCGAAGCACGTCAGACCAGTGTTTTGGACCCGGCTCTGCCGCGCTCGCCTGCTTCTCACCGGTACCAAAGGAGAAGGAAGCCACACCGATACCTGCCACGACGGTCAACCCTAACAGGAAAATGGATTTTTTGAGAGATGTTTTCCTTCCATTACTCATCATCCTTCCTCCATAACGCAATCCTGTCCCGGATTGCTTTCCCCAATTGATGTCCCATGACAGAAACGCCTATCTACCCGTTCCTTATCCAGAGTTGCCTCACTCCTTCGGAACGCGGTTCCTCCCGCTGTTCTCGACCTGTCCGTAACCGTTTAACGAGAAGATATTGAATTGTATTAATTAGGCGAATTGAATGCTGTAAACGGTTCAAGTTTTCAGTAAAGAACTTGGATGCACCATTTTGCCGCCGATATCTTTTCGAAAAGTGACAGGTCTGGCACTAACACGCCACTTTCACCGATTTTTGGCATAAATGACTGAAATATATACAATCCGTTGTGGACGAGTATCATCGCCCATCGGGAACAATTTTCAAAAAACTGCGCCGGCCTCGGAAGGGGTAACCGTTCAGGAAGCGGAGCAAGATTTTACCGTTTTCCCACACTTTCGTCATTTCCCGGCACAATTCATGCATTATGTATAAAAGACACCATTCCTCACCCTCCGGAGGTGGCCGATGGCGGTAAATGGTATTTCCTCATCCTGGTGGGATCAAGTGAAGGAAGAAGGCTTCGTCTCCATCTTGGGGAAACTTCTTTTCCTGGTCCTGGTCTATGGTTTGCTCCTCGTATTAATTCTCGAGAAAGAAGGGGGTGGGATGCATTGGATATTTGCTCAATTCCCAATCCTCGAAGTGGTCCGTGATGTTTCCCCCGTTGGCCTTTATATTTTCTGGCTGGTTTCGCTCTGGATTGGATTCAGATTCGGTAAGCAGGTGGGTATGACAAGGGGCGCGGCAAGGGAAAGGAATAGGATGGGCATCCCA